>NZ_JAUBSH010000027.1:0-58893 GCF_036704705.1 Microcoleus sp. K1-B1
TTAGCACAGATTGCTGAAGACATTGTGAATAGCAAGTTTTTAGCCATTCGTGTTCAGCTTTCCAGAACGGGATCTGCGTTTTCATATCAAGAGCAGACAAACCTTTACCCGTCTCTTTGTAAGCTATTGACATAGCCGCAAGTGACTGATTCCAGACCCAACGCGCACACCCAAAAGCTTGAGCCAAATGAGCTTGCTGTGCATTTGTGGGGTAAAATCTGACCTTGACTGCTTTTAACATTCCATTACGTTAGCACGGTTTACAGAACATGATAAATAATAGGGTGGTGGCAGAGATTATTTGCAAACTCGGCGGGATCTCGAACCCCTTGACTCGCACAGCGAACATCCCGTCGCTCAAGGTCGTACCATGTTTGGCGCGGGGCTTCCCGCGACTAAGCTAAAATCCCCAATTTCAATTTCCAAATTGCCAGGGGTTCCCCTAATTAGAAGCCGCCGCCACTTGGGTTCGCAACAAATTTTTTTCTACCAGCAACTCAGCTATCTGCACCGCATTTAAAGCCGCCCCTTTGCGGATTTGATCGCCCGATAGCCACATCTCCAACCCGCAGGGGTGAGAAATATCTTGACGAATCCTGCCAACTAACACCTCATCCTTACCGCTGGCTTCTGCGGGCATCGGGAAATAATTAGCTTGCCAGTCTTCTACCAGCTTAACCCCGCTTGCCTGCTTTAAGATTTCCCTGGCCTCGATCGCGCTAAAAGGCTCTGCAAACTCTAGATTAATCGCTTCCGAATGAGCCCGCAGTACGGGAACCCGCACACAAGTTGCCGTAATTTTAATCTCGTCCGTACCAAATATCTTCCGAGTTTCGTTTACCATTTTCATCTCTTCTTCACAATACCCCAAATCGTTAATCGGGGTGTTGTGCGGAAACAAATTAAATGCTAAGGGGTAAGGAAATATATCTGTTTTGGGAGTTTCCCCCTGCAAAATTGCTCTTGCTTGAGCTTTCATTTCCTCCATTGCCCTCGCCCCCGCCCCGCTGGCAGACTGGTAAGTTGCTACAACGATGCGCTGTATCGGCCTAACTTTGTGAAGTGGCCAAACGGCAACCGCCATCAAAATAGTCGTGCAGTTGGGATTAGCAATTATACCTCGGTGAGATGCCGCCGCTTGGGGATTGACTTCTGGAACCACTAGCGGTACGTTCGCATCCATGCGGAAGGCGCTAGAATTGTCAATTACCACTGCTCCGGCTGCCACCGCTTGCGGAGCCCATAATTTAGAAGTAGAGCCGCCTGCAGAGGCGAGCACCAGATCTACATTATCAAACGATCGCGCCGACACTGCTTCCACCGGCAGCATCTCACCGCCAAAAGGCAAGCGAGTGCCTGCTGAACGTTCCGAAGCCAGCAGCTTCAAGTGAGAAATCGGAAAACTCCGGCTGTGCAATAGTTCTAGCAACTCGGCACCGACTGCGCCGGTAGCTCCTAAAATGGCAACTCGATAGGATTGAGACAAATTAGTTTCCTCCACAAATTATAGTTTCAACGATCGAAATCAAAAATTTAAATAACTGCAATTCTCAATATCAAACTTAATTAATGTTATGCGATATCAGGAGCATGAGAGGATGGCAATGGTGCAGTTAAGCGAAAAGGACGATCGAACTTCCCGATTGATCCGTGCGATCGTACCCAATGCCAGTTTAGCATCTTTTGCCGCTCGCCCACGCCCAATCCGCATCCGGTTAAGTTTTGCGATATATCTGCATTTTCGCAGGCGCATCCATTGACTTTGACTGGCCGCAGAGGCCGGCAAGATTGACATCACAGGGCGATATGTGCTATGGTGCATCGGCAATTAGTGGACTTAACCTCCACATTCCTAGCAGCAAAAGCTAGTATCCTCAAACCAAAACTATTTGGCAAGAGCCAAAAAAGTAGCCGGCAATGACTTACAGTCTCATCCGGTAAAGGTGTTGTAGTTGTGCCGTTACGAGTCAAAGCGTAACAAAATTAAAATGCAGGCAAAGTCAGATTTGTATGTATTTTATTACACTATTGTTAAATATCAAAAAAGCCGATGAAAGTAACCCAGGAAAAACTTCCAGCTAGCCAAATTGGTCTGGAAATCGAAGTACCGTCAGAAAAGTCAAAACAAGCTTACGAGCAAGTAATTAAACAATTTGCTCGCGAGGTAAATATTCCTGGGTTCCGCAAAGGCAAAGTTCCCCGTCAAGTTTTGCTACAGCGCCTAGGCCAGACTCGTTTGAAGGCGACGGCTTTGGAAAATTTGATTAATGATTCCCTGCAAAAAGCCCTCGAACAAGAAAAAATTGCCGCTATTGGCAGTTTTGAACTTCGCACCGAGTTTGAAGAATTACTAGCTAAGTTCGATCCAGAACAGCCTCTGATTTTTTCGGCGAAGGTTGATGTACAACCCGAAGTGAAAATGGGTCAGTACACAGGTTTGCAGCTTCAAGCAGAAGAAGCTAAGTATGATGAAGCTCAGGTAGATGAGGTATTGGCAAAATATCGATCGGACAAGGCTACTTTAATCCCCGTAGAAGGCCGGCCGGCTCAGTTGGGAGACACGGCTTTGGTTGATTTCTCCGGTAGATTTGCGGAAGCACCCGAAGGCGAAACTCCCGCAGAAATCCCCGGTGGCGAAGCAGAAGATTTTCAAGTAGAATTGTCGGAAAATCAGTTTGTACCGGGCTTTATCCAAGGCATGATCGGGATGAATCCGGGAGAAACGAGAGAAGTTTCGGTGCAGTTCCCCGATGAATATAGTAGTGAAGAATTAGCAGGAAAACCGGCAGTCTTTACGATTACCCTTAAAGAACTTAAGGAAAAAGAATTGCCGGAGTTGGACGACGACTTCGCCCAAGAAGTCAGCGAGTTTGAAACTTTAGCAGAACTGCGCGAATCGCTCGAAACTAGGTTTAAAGCAGACAAAGAAAACCAGACATCAGCTAATAAGGAAAAAGCTATATCAGCAGCACTCGCGCAGCTAATAGAAGTGGAAATTCCCGAAACAATGCTCGATCGCGAAATCGATTATTTGTTGAATCAACAAGCCGTCCAATTGAAAAATTACGGCATAGATATCAACCAACTGTTTACCGAAGAAAATATGGGGCCGATGCGGGAACGCTCGCGCCCGGAAGCAATCGAGCGCCTCAAGCAGAATTTAGCTCTGGCAGAAGTAGCCAAGCTGGAATCCTTATCTGTTGAACCAGCAGAAGTAGCAGCAGAAGTAGCAAAAATCAGAAAGCAGTTTCCCAGAGGAGATTTTGACCCCCAAAGATTGCAGGAATTTGTAGCAGAAGACTTGCTCAAACAAAAAACCCTGAAATGGTTGGAAGAAAAAGGAACAATCGAACTCGTACCTGAAGGCTCTCTGACTCCCGCAGCAGCAGAATCAGAAGAATCGGACGCTGAAGATTCAGCAGAAGCAGCCACGAGCGTTGAAGTGGAAGTCGTAGGCGAAGAGTAGGGCCCAGAATGAAAGTAGTAGGGACACCGAACGCCAGCCCTTATTTGTGTCAACAAACACGTTAAACCCTCAGTCCGGCAGGGGTTTAAACCCCTGCCTCAAAGCGAAAGTCCTCGCTATGAGGACTGAATAATTCATTAGTCCTCATAGCGAGGACTTTAGCTATAAGAGGGGGAATTCATTCCCTGGCGGACTAGCGGGCCCACTGGTGGACTTGGCGGGCGGAAAGCTTAAGTGGACACTAATGGGGTCTTGGAGTGTCCCTAGGGCGGGGATCGATCGGGGGTATCTGAAGTGCGATCGAATTTTACGTTTAATGTCGAACTACTGTTGAATGTGGGTTAAATAGTCACAAGATTTTTGCTCGACTATGCCCAATGCCCAATGCCCCATTCCCCATTCCCCATTCCCCATTCCCCCGATATCTGTTCAGAAGAGGCATAATAGTTAAAAGCTGGCGGCTTAATTTAAAGCTTTCATCAGCAGCAGCAAATTGTCTAGAATCCTTGACTGGTGTCTTATGGTTGTATCTCAATCTTCCAATTACCTAATTACAAGCTATAACGATTTTGATGTCAGTTCCAGCCCCAGCAATGTAGTGCCGATGGTACTAGAACAGTCGGGGATGGGCGAGCGGGCCTTTGACATTTACTCGCGCTTGCTGCGGGAGCGAATTGTGTTTTTAGGAACTCCCGTAACCGACGAAGTTGCTGACTCAATAGTGGCTCAGCTATTGTATCTAGATGCCGAAGACCCAGAAAAAGATGTCCAAATGTACATTAATTCCCCGGGCGGCTCGGTGACGGCCGGCATGGCAATTTATGACACAATGCAGCAAATCCGCCCGGATGTGGTGACGATTTGTTACGGTTTGGCAGCGAGTATGGGCGCCTTTCTACTGACAGCAGGAGCCCACGGTAAGCGGATGTCTCTTCCGAGTTCCCGAATTATGATTCACCAGCCGCTTGGAGGCGCTCAAGGTCAAGCAGTTGATATTGAGATTCAAGCCAAAGAAATCCTTTATCATAAGCGTAAGCTGAATCAACTGCTAGCGCACCACACAGGTCAACCGATCGAGAAATTAGAGGCTGATACAGAGCGCGACTTTTTTATGTCAGCCGAGGAAGCCAAAAATTACGGTTTGGTCGATCGAGTTATCGCTAAAGAAAACCTTCCGGCGGCGGGAGAGAATGTCACTGCACTGAATTAAGAGGCTGTTATGTCTAAGTACGACTCCCATCTAAAATGTTCGTTTTGTGGCAAGTCTCAAGAGCAAGTACGCAAGTTGATCGCAGGGCCCGGGGTGTATATCTGCGACGAATGCGTAGACTTGTGCAATGAAATTTTAGATGAGGAGTTGTTTGATTCGAGTGCAGTACCCGCAGCGGCTGTGGCCCCGAAGCCGGAAACGACGCAAAAGCGCCGCGCTACCTCGGGCAAAAGTATGTTGATGAGCCAAATTCCGAAGCCGAGGGAAATTAAAAATTACCTCGACGAAAACGCGATCGGGCAAAATGAGGCGAAAAAGGTACTCTCGGTGGCTGTTTACAACCACTACAAGCGCCTGAGCTTTATCCATGCCAAAAATAGTGGCAAGCACCCCCCGGAAGAAGTAGAACTGCAAAAATCGAATATTTTGTTAATCGGGCCGACGGGCTGCGGCAAAACTCTGCTGGCTCAGACTTTGGCGGATATGCTGGACGTGCCGTTTGCGGTGGCTGACGCGACGACGCTGACGGAAGCGGGCTATGTCGGGGAAGATGTGGAAAATATTTTGCTGCGGCTGCTGCAAGTGGCAGATATGGACGTGGAAGAGGCGCAGCGCGGAATTATTTATATTGATGAAATTGACAAAATTGCCCGCAAGAGCGAAAATCCTTCGATTACGCGGGATGTGTCGGGTGAAGGCGTGCAGCAGGCGCTGCTGAAAATGCTGGAGGGGACGATCGCCAATGTACCTCCCCAAGGCGGCCGCAAGCATCCCTATCAAGACTGCATCCAAATTGATACCAGCAATATCATGTTTATTTGCGGTGGCGCTTTTGTCGGTCTAGAGAAAGTGATAGAGCAGAGAACGGGTAAAAAGTCAATGGGTTTTATTCAGCCCGGAGAAGCTCAGCCGAAGGAAAAGCGGGCTGCTGATGTACTCAAGCAACTAGAACCGGATGATTTGGTGAAGTTTGGGATGATTCCTGAGTTTATTGGGCGGGTGCCGGTGGCGGCGGTGTTGGAACCGTTGGATGAGGAAACGCTGATGGCGATTTTGACGGAACCGCGCAATGCTTTGGTTAAGCAGTATCAAAAGCTGCTGAAGATGGATAATGTGCAGTTGGACTTTAAGCCGGAGGCGATTCGGGCGATCGCCCAGGAGGCATACCGCCGCAAAACTGGAGCACGGGCGCTGCGCGGAATTGTCGAAGAATTGATGTTGGATGTGATGTACGAGTTGCCGTCGCGCAAGGATGTTGCCCGGTGTACGATTACTAAGGAAATGGTCGAGAAGCGATCGACTGCTGAGTTGTTGGTACTTCCGTCTTCGCTGCCAAAACCGGAATCGGCTTAAGTTGAGATATTTTACTATTCTCGTGGAACAGGCAGGATGCCTGTTCCACAACAATTAAATTTTCTTGTGGGGTGGGTTCTTATAGCCCGCTCTAAAGCATTATTGAACGAAGTCAGCGCCACGACAGACTAAAGAATCAAGTATGAAATCTATTTGTGGAAAGGAGGAAAAGTCGGCCAAACCTAGGGAGCGACAGAATTGGATTTTTAGTCATTTCGGGTTTAACCTAGATAATCGGGTTTCAATCGTTTCAGACTTTTTTCACTAATCGGGAAATACACATTCAGGGATCGATGTCCTTGGTAAGTATCGGTGAATTTCCATTCTAAAATTAAAGCTGCTACAATCAAGCAACCGTTAGCAACATAAGACACAGTGTCTTGAATACCCAATTTACTTTTCTCTACACCCCACCAATTTTCACAAGCGTGTTTTAACCCATAACTTGTATGTTGATAATTAAATGATTTGATCAAGTCTATTTGACTCAGCCAATATCTAGAGCGATAAATTTCGTCAAGATAATATTTATCATTCCAATTTTCGATTTGCCAAAGCTTAACTTCACTCGCCCCTGTCCCCATTCTCATTTGGTAACGGCGGTATTGTTGTTCAGTCTGAAAATACCCATCCACAGTTAACCAAGGATGTTTTTCAACTACGGTCAAAACTCTCTTCCATTCTGATTCCAAATCAATAGCTAATAAAAAAGGAAAATCGTATTCGCTCAAAATTTTTCTCATTTTTTATATACCTCAACAGGACGGCAAGTATTATTATAACAATAAAGATAACTGGTGCTCCAAGCCTAGCCCAAAACAAGGTTTCTGTAAGTTCCGAAGCTATAAAATCCCAGACACCAACAGATATCCACAGCATAATACCTACCCGACTCAAAATAACGGAGAGCGACCTACTCGGCAGAAACCCTGAAAACTGTTTTATAATAGCCACCGCCTTGGCGGTTATAGCATAAACTGGATTTTGACTGCGGAGCGTTGTGGAACAGGCCGGAGAGCCCGTTCCTAAGAATAGTGCAAGATGTAAGATCAACTGGACTTAATATTATATGTCAAGCCCATTCCCACTTTCCAATTTCTAATTCTCATTTACCAATCAATAAAATCATCCTCATTTAACTCAGAAGAGAACTCGGAAAAATCCGGTTCAGATTCCAATCTAAAAGTTTCCGACTCCCAAACCTCCAAGTCATCCGACAAATCCACTACTTCCCCGTCAAACATATCAGCCAATTGCCTAGCCGTATTCGCGACATATTGAGCGTCATCACGCACCGCTATAGCCTGAGCGTTAAAGTCATTTTGAGAGTCGGTAGAGCCGTTGGTGGGCGATCGCGATTCGGAAATTGCCGGCACATTAACGGCGGTATTTTCAGGCGCTGGCGGGTGTTTTTGTTCTTCTCTACCCTTCCCCAAAAAATCATCTGTAATTTCAGAACCCACCGAGTTCTGCACCTGTTCGCCGGCATCACTCACAGGATGAGAATTCCTGGGATTTTCGCCAACACGTCCGTTAGAAGTTGGCAAATCCTTGGCGCGGGAACTATTAGTTTCAGCGGGATTTGTCAAGCCCACTTTTACGGTAACTCGACGGTTAAAAATTTGCAAAAAAGCTTCTTCAATATTAGCTACTTTGTCTTTAACCATATTGAGCAACGGCTGCGAACTAATCTTAACATGAGCAGTATTATTGCTAAAAATTACTAGCTGTCCATGTTGGCGAAGCAGCGATTGAGTGCCATGCGGCCGCACGCGGTCAAGTACCTGTTCCCACACTCGATTTAAATCGATTTCATCGGCTGAATTAGTGGGGGAATAATTTGTTTGATTCGTTTCAGCAGTTGGTACAGGTGCGGGAATAGCTGCTGCAGGTGTGCTTTCTGTTCGATTAGCAATAGGTGGCGGCTGAGGTGGAGGATTTTGCGAATTGGGAACTGAAGATTGTTCAATATTAGATGTCTGGCTCCCCCCCGATTGTAGGGGCGGTGCCCCCGTGGCCGCCCTGGGCTGGGGGGGGTGATTTTGTGGTGGTTGAGCAACATTTTTCGCTGGTTCGGTTGTTGGTTGCTGCTGAGTTCTAATTGCTGAGGGCAACAATCCCAACAGCGTTACTTCCAGCCATAAACGCGGCTGAGTGGTATTTTTAATTTGCACTTCGTGGGTTTGCAAATGTTTCTGACCTGCCAAAATCAACTCCGCATCCCAATTGCGGGCAAAATCCCCCAGTTTTTCCCAAGTCGTGGAGGTTAAAGCTACTAAATCTGACCGCTTAGGTGCAGCTTTTGCTATTAGCAAATCTCGGTAAAAGCTGGCGAGACTTTGCAGGACGATTAGCGGTTCCCGACCGCGATCCATGAGGTGGCGGGTCATGTCTATTAGTGCTGTAGCGTTATCTGTATCAATAGCTTGTAGCAAATCCATTAAGTCATTTTCAGGGACTGCGCCGACTAAATCCCAAACTTTTTCAACTGTTACTTCACCCTGAAATAAGCTCAGTTGGTCGAGCAAACTTTCGGCATCTCGCAGACCGCCTTGGGCGATCTGAGCAACCATTTGTACTGCATCACTAGCAATATTGATGTTTTCTAATTGGGCAATTTTGTGTAAGTGAGCAATCATTGCTTCGAGGGGTATGCGACGAAAATCGAACTTTTGGCAGCGAGAAATAATAGTTGGTAATACTCTTTGTGGATCGGTTGTGGCGAGGACGAATACAACGCGATCGGGCGGTTCTTCTAGGGTTTTGAGTAGAGAGTTGAATGCCTGGGTGCTTAGCATATGGCAATTATGAACCAGAAGACCGTTAGCGACAAAATTGTGGTTGTCTTCTACTTCAATATCATAAACTCTCTCAACCCCAGCGACTTTTACAGATTCGACTGTCTCCAAACTTGTAATCCATTGAAGGGATTGAATACTGTTTAAAGTCTGATACCCATTTTCTACTGGTTTCAGCCCCCATGTGTATGTAGTCGTAGGTTTTACAGGTGTTAGACCTTGTGTAAAATTTAGTTGTTGTTGGGTATCCCAAACCTGTAAGCCAATTGGCAAGGAGTTGATTTTCTGCCCTAGAATATCCTTCTGTATGAATTTGGATGCTTGGACTTCCTTCTGGGGAAATGCTGAGCGAGCCATCATCCATGTACCACCAAGCAAGTCCTTCTGGAGTGACGCGATCGAGCCAATCCATTGTGACGTATTTTCCGTTTCCGTTGGGTTTAACAGCGTCAAAGACATCTCTAAGTTGGGGGTGGCAGACTGTGTGGCAACAGACTGATATATTTCCGTATCCTTTGTTAGGTGTAACTCGTAACTTTGGTCGCAGTGTCGAAAGGCAAGAAGCTTTGTATTCCAACCATTCCCGCTGCTTTTCTCCGTGTGTCCAGCCCAATCTTGGAAATCGGCTATATTTATTTGGGTAGGTGATAAAACCGTCTCCAAGTAATGTTCCGTAGATGAGTCCGAGTGTTTCTGGTTGCAAAACTTCGGCATTTGCCAAGAACTTTTCCGTTCTTGCATCCCAAAGTCCATGTCCTTTTTTATACGGATGTCGCTGCCAATGAGACTGAATACTCTTAATCCCTTTGCCTTTTTTTTGTAAAAAGTCTGGTATTTCGAGTTGTTCTCCACAGCCACACGCACAGAGAGGTTGGATGGCTTGAGCCTGTTCGAGAATAGAGGCCAAGTCGTAGGATTTTTGTCCGTAGGTATTCCCGTAAAATTGATGTCCTCTGGCAAATCTCCGCAAGCGTCCATCTGTTCCAATTTTGTGAATGACGGTGCCGCACCCACATTCACAGGGGATAGTATCTTCACTCCTTCTTTTACGTCTTTTGCTCGTATCCATCCCTGTTCTGTCCTGATTGGATGATTGCCAGTACATCTGATTTCTCGGTTGGCGGTTTTAATCACCAGTGTTTGTTTTTCCCCTCGATCTAACCACCTCAAAACTTTTTTAAATTCCCAAACTTCTGAAGTTTCGTTATAGCTGATAACTTGTTTTCCTTTGATGTTGGGATTGTCGATCCGCATCAGACCTTCGCTAGTTTTTACCTGAGAATCCCCGCTCAAACACTCGTCGATTACATATACTTTATAGCGGCACTGTACAGGGGCAAATTGAGCTCGTTCGATCAAATCCCGAATGTTATCTACTCCGGTGTTGCTGGCGGCGTCAATTTCGATGACATCTAGTGTCGAACCTCGGGCAATTTCTTGGCAAACGTTGCATTTGCCACAGGGTGTGGGGGTGGGGGCAACCGTAGAAATACAGTTGAGGGATTTGGCGAAAATTCTGGCACTGGAGGTTTTACCGGTGCCTCTGGGGCCGGTGAATAGATATGCTGGTGCTATGCGCTCTTGTAGGATGGCGCTGGTGAGGGTTTGGGCGATCGCCTCTTGACCGACTAATTCGGCAAATGTCTGAGGGCGATATTTGTGATGCAGGGGTTCGTAGGTCACGATCGAATATTGGTGGTATTAGCTGTAATCTTAGCTAAGGAGACGTTGTTTGATCGCACCACAGCTCGACTTTCACAGCAAGCCGCCCGGTGGGCTTGCACGGCGGGAGTGAGCCAACAGTAGGAATTACACCCTCCCAACGTCCGCCCCTCGATCGTCCGGGCGATCGGCTGTTCTGCTTGATGTTTTCCGCTGCTTGCTCCCAGAGTTACTATTAATTTATGTGTATTTCTTTTTATTTTTCTAGAAAAGGAGACCCCCGAACAAACATTTTTTTTAGCTGTATTGGTATAATATATTACAGACAATTCACCATTTCTATTGGCCAGTACCAGCACGCGATTTTCCGATATTTCGGAAACCGGCTTGCAGTTAAAGATAAAGTATTAATTAGAGGGTGCGTGCTCCAGTTGCAGAAATCCAGTTGTACCAAGATGATGGTGGAATGATGTCAATGTTGGTTGATCCAGTTGCACTACCAGCTCTACTCTGGAGTCCTGTATAAATATAGCGTCAAATTTTACCCTTTAAAAGCCCATGTCAACCCAAATAATCCTTGTAGAACCAAGGTTGGCAGTAGCCTCTCCCAAACCTAAACAGGCTAAACCCGGAGATCCGTCCTTAGACCAACTCTTAATGGGAGGGTCGGGATTACTGTTGTTATTGCTTATCGGTTTAGCGGTGTTTACCAAGCTAAAACTCGACGATTTGAGCAAAAAGCTCAAATTTGAGGAGTTTAGAAATCGAGAACTCCAGAAAAAATACAAAATGGCTCTGGAAACCATGTTAAAGATGGAAAAGAATCCCGACCTTATCCACTCGCGAGACTTTAATTTAGACTACCTGAGAATGCGAATGGCGGAAGAAGTATTTCACTTTGCCATTGTGAACCAGATTAAGGTAAAAGTCAAAGAGAAAATTAGTATTGCCCTGCGTCCGACTCAGGGGGCAGTGGGAGATAAAAATGGGAATGCGGGCAGCGGCAGGCAAGTGGATTCGATGTTTGATATCGAATACGAAACTGGCGATCCGGCGGTAAAAATAGAAAAACGAGTGCTGTTTCGGATTCAAATTAAGCTGATGAAACTGCCGACTCAGGCAACATCAGCGACAATTAATCAAATTATTGACTGTTTGGAAACTTATCTGAGTCCTTCAGACGACCACGACAGTTGGCAGCCGACAATTCAAGGTCGCATCGTTCATATTGAGTGGGATCAAAAAGCCAAGCCGACGCCGATGTTGGTGCTGGAACAGTCGAATGAAGGGGTAAATGTTACGTTTAGGACTACGAGAACGCCGGCAGGTAGACCTACAAATGCCAATGATAGCCAATTAGTAGGAGCTAAGGGTCAAAAAAGTGGTAAAAGTAGTTCTAAAACTCCAGCTAAAGGTGCAACAAAAAGTCCTGCCAAGGTAGGAGGAAAGCGTCCCGGTTCTCGGAAATAAGTTGAGGTGGATTAATATTATTTTCCCGAAAGAACGTCGGTTGCCGCCGTTGTTGATGTGTCTTGTGCGAGGTAGCCGTCTTCCATGTGAATAATGCGATCGGCTATGTCTAAAATGCGGTTGTCATGGGTGACAAGCAAAATAGTGCAGTGCTGTTCTTTTGCCAAACCTCGCATAATTTCTACCACATCTCGACCTGATTTACTGTCTAGGGCTGCTGTGGGTTCGTCTGCTAATACTAATTTCGGCTGGCTGACTAATGCGCGGGCGATCGCAACTCTTTGTTTCTGACCACCAGAAAGACTGTCGGGGTAATAATCTATTCTTTCTCCCAAGCCTACAGCTTGCAGCATTTCCTCTATTTTATCATTAGTTTCTTGGGGAGAAAGATGGTTGTGCAGGTCGAGGGACATTTGCACATTTTGCCTAGCTGTCAAGCATTTAAGCAAATTATGAGCTTGGAAAATATAACCGATGTCGCGGCGGACTTTAACTAATTTATTTTTCGCGGTTCCCCGCAATTCTTGGTCGAGAATTTTCAGACTACCTTCTTGGATCGATCGCAAAGCTCCAATCAAGGTTAACAATGTTGTTTTACCAGACCCTGAAGGCCCTGTCATCAGCACGATTTCGCCCGGATAAATTTCTAGGTTGATATCAAATAATGTCTGTTTACGAAGTTGTCCTTCGCCGAAGGAATGATTGAGATTTTTAATTGAGACAACGGGTAAAGTATTCATGGTTATTAGTTATTAGTTATTAGTTATTAGTTAATAGTGGTTTTTTATTTCATAATTCCTCCTTCTTCAATCCGTGTATCCGTGTCAAAATCCGTGTCGTGCCTTCCTTCGTTAAAAAATATCCGCCGGGTCAGCCGCCTGCAACTTCCTGACTGCGATCGCCCCGGAAAAACAACACATAATTACCGTCATTACCAACACAGTCGTAGCTTTTGCTAAAGTCATGTACAGTGGCAAACTTGTCGCATTTCTAGCTAAATTGTATAGCAATACAGATATCCCCAATCCCGGCAAATAACCAATAATTGCCAAAATCAAAGCCTCTTGAAACACCACACCCAAAAAGTAAATGTCCTTATATCCCATCGCCTTTAGCGTAGCGTATTCGGGTAAATGATCGGTAACATCAGTATAAAGAATTTGATAAACAATCACTATCCCAACGATAAATCCCATTGCCGCGCCGAGAGTGAAAACAAATCCGATTGAGGTACTTTCCTGCCAATATTTTTTTTCAAAATCTACAAACTCTTCTTTAGAAGAAATTCTCACATCATTCGGCAAAGTTGCCCTCATTTTATCAACAACAGCCTTAACATCTGTTCCCGGCTGCAAGTGAACAATACCTATATCGATTAAACCTCTTGTTCTTCGCGTCGAAAAAATCCGCATAAAGTTCAAATCGCTGGTGACAAGATTTCCGTCGGCACCGAAAGAAGCCCCTATAGTAAATAAACCATCTACCCTAACGCGGCGATTGTCAACTTCAGTTTCAACAACTTTTCCCTGTTTGAAATATTCTGCTACCGGCCCAAACTCCGGCCGGGAAGCTTGGTCAAATAAAACCACATCCGAAATTTTGATTTTGTCCAAATTATTTTGGATTTCAGGCAGATCAAAGATGGGATGAGCCGGGTCAAAACCGATTACCATCAATTGCCGAGTATTGCGCTGGTTGGGGTCGGGGTTTTTCCACAATCCAAAGCCTAAATATACGGGACTAATTGCTGTAACGCCGTCAAAACTCAAAGCTTGATACAAGCGACGCTGGGGAAAACTTTTCATGGCTATTAAAGCCGTAGACTGGGTGCTGGTGATAAAAATATCCCCTTTTAATTTAGCGTGAAAGGTGATCGAACTTTCAAAAAGCGCGTCTCTAAACCCGAACTGCATAAACATTAGCAAGTCGGCAAAGCCAATGCCTGCTAATGCGACGGCTAAGCGCATTTTTTCGCGGGTTAACTGTGCCCAAGCTAGCGGTATTTTGGCCATAATAGTCTATTTTAGATTTTAGATTTTAGATTGGGATTTGGAGTAAATAATTTTAGGGTTTAAGCACTGGTGTTGAGAAACCAGGTTTTTTACCCTTGTATTTGATTCAAACCCTTAATATCGGTAAAACACCCGGTTGCTTGAGTCCCCATGCGTAAGTCTTCTCTACGTAAAATTTAGATATTTATTTTGACTTCAACCTGCAAGTTTGTTAGGGTGGCAACTTTTTTGCTCGATTCGGGAGCGAGTCGAATTCTAACTTCGATAACTCTCGCGTCGGTGTCGGCGGCGGGGTCTGTATTAAGGACATCTTTTTTGCTGATTTGTTTGCCAATGCGAGCGACTGTTCCTTCTAAAGTGCCTGCAAAAACCGGGCTGGTGACTGTTGCGCGCTGGCCGTTTCGCACTTTGGCGATGTCGGTTTCGTAAACTTCTGCTACGGCGTACATTTGATCGGTGCCGCCTAGTTCTACGATGCCATCTTGAGTGTTGACACCTTCTCCTTGTCGGCTGTGAACTTTGAGGATGTAGCCGGATACGGGTGCTTTGACGTAACTTAAGTTTAAGTCTACTTGAGCTTTTTGTTTGGTGGCGATCGCACTTTCTACGGCGGCTTGGGCGGCTTGCACGTCTTCGGGACGTACTTCGGCAATTTGGTCGAGATTTGCTTTGGCTTGATTGATTTGTTCTTGGCCAGTTTCTGCTTTTTGTTTGAGTATTGCTTCGGCTTGATTGATTTGTTCTCTGCCAGTTTCTATCTTTTGATTTAAGGTTGCTCTGGCTTGGTTAATTTCCTGCCTACCTGTTTCTAACTTGCGTCTGAGATTGGCTCTGGATTGATTGATTTCCTGCTTGCCCGTTTCTACTGTTTGTTTGACTGTGGCTTTAGTTTCGACTATTTGCTCTTGCAGTGTTTGCACTGTTTTTTCTAATACAGCTTGAGCTTCTTTGACTCTCTGGCGAGCCGTCTCTACTGCTAAACGTTTCGTGTCGTATGCGGAAGCAGAAATTGCGCCTGTTTCGGAGAGTTCTTTATTGCGTTTTTCCTCGGCTTCGGCGTTGGTTAATTCGGCTTTTAGCCGATCGACTGTAGCATTTTGAGAGGCAATTTCGCCGCGTAATTGAGCTTCTAGCCTAGCCAATTTGGCTTGCTGCACCTCTGTTTCTCTTTCTAGTTGTGCCTCAAATTTGGCCAGATTAGCTTGTTCAGCTTCGGTTTCTCTTTGCAGCGCGGCCTCGAATTTGGCGACGTTAGCTTGTTCGGCTTCGGTTTCTCTTCGCAGTTGAGCTTCTAAGCGGGCGACATTGGCTGCTTCGGCTTCGGTTTCCCTTTGCACTTGTGCTTCAAACTTGGCAACTTCTGCTTGTTGAGCGCCCACAACGCCTGTTTTTGCGCCGGCTTGAATTTTGGCTAATTCTGCTTGTTTGACTTTGACTTCTTTGTCGGCTTGTTGGAGGATTGCTTGGAGCCGATCGCGCGTATCGAGAACTGCTATGATTTGTCCTTGACTGACTCGATCGCCCTCTTCCACCTGCAACTGTTCAATTCTTGCTCCCTCCGACGCCGAAGGGGCAGACAATTTGATAACTTCCCCCTGCGGAGTCAACCTACCCAAAGCGGTAACGCTGGTGCGGGTGGCGACGGAAGTTGCAGCCGCCCTTGCAGCCGCCGCCTTTAACTCTTCGGCTTTTCTAATTTGAGATACTTGCCAAAAACCTACTCCTGTGGTAATCACAGTAGCCGCGATCGCTAAACCGATGATTCCTCGCCCTGGGGGTTTTAAAAATGATTTATCCTTGACCCGTGATTCCTTTACCATTACTTATAAAGTAGGTGATTTCCTAATTAAGTTTTGCCCACCTACTATTAAGTATTGTAAACAAATTTCAGCTATTTAGGGAAATCAAAAAGCACCTCGGTCATGTAATGTTCCGCCCAATCTTGACCGAAAGCTTTTTCGAGTACGCGGCGGGTTTTGTCGTTTTGCTGCTGCTGGCTACAGTAGTAAATATGAGCGTCGAGAATTTTCGATTCTTCGGCGGCAGAGACTGGTTCGGAGGCGACTGCCTGTTGGCAGTGAATTTCCACGTAGGATTCAACTATGTCCAAAAATCTGTTTTCTTCTTCCATCGACTCGGGCCGCACAAACAGACAAAATTCTGAGAAAATATCCCCCCATTCAGGAATTTGGCGGGGACAAGAAAATTGGTTGACAGGCAAAATTTCCAGTTGGGTTCGGTAGGTTTCCGACAAAGTTCGATCTCGATTGAGGGGAGAAAGGTCTGCGATCGCGGCGCTAACTTGGCCTTTGCCTGCTACTATATCCGTACCGAACATCGGCAAAGCATAATTCGGTCTGGGAAACATCACGCAGTGCAGTATGTCAAGTACCGGCCCGACTTTAGCGAGTTCGAGGTGTATTTTGCGGAACTGGGGCGTTTGATAGCAGCGGTTTTCAATGATTAGTTTTTCTCCTTCCAAGCGCCCTTCTACGTATCCCAACTCAGCGGGCAGGTGGTAGGGTTCGAGGTCTAGATAGCGGTGCCATACTGCTTCCATCCGGTCTGCTAAATTGCGGATGAGGTAGTGCTGTTGTTCGCGGAGGGAAGGCTGGGATATTTCTAACATTCCTAATTTATCGGGGGATAGCTTAATAAAACTTGATTCTACTGTTGCAGGATGCAGGAAAAAAGGTAGATACTTTAACAATATCAGTAGATTGACTTACGATCGAGCAAGTTTTACAGGAGATTTTGTATGTTTGGTCTGGGATTGCCCGAAATGGGCATTATTGCGGTAGTCGCTATTCTAATTTTCGGCCCCAAGAAGATTCCTGAGTTAGGAAATGCTTTGGGCAAAACCCTGCGGAGTTTTAAGGAAGGGGTTGGTCAATCTGATGATGAAGCTGTTGATCAGGAGAAGGATAAAGAGGAAGAGGGCCAGCCCAAACTGTAAATTAGGTTTGTAGTGAGGATTTTAGTCCTCATTTTTAAGGGTTCAAGCCCTCACTATGAATCTATTCGGGAAATTTGCCTTCTCTAACTTCAAGGGAATAATCTTTCACAGCTTGGGTAATTGTTTCTCGCAAATTGGCGTAAACTTTCGCAAAAGGTGGCTGTTTTTCGGAAAGCCCCAACAAATCGGAAGTAACTAAAACTTGACCGTCGCAGTGCGGCCCGGCCCCGATACCAATGGTGGGAATAGTTAATTTTTGGGTAATTTGGGCGGCTAAGTCTGCGGGAATGTGTTCTAAGACGATCGCAAAGGCACCGGCTTCTTGAAGCGCGATCGACTCTGCTATGATGCGATCGGCTGCTTGGGCCGTTTTTCCTTGTTTTTTATAACCGAGTTGGTGTACCGACTGCGGAGTTAAACCGACGTGTCCCATCACCGGAATTCCAGCGGATGTTAGCTGCGAAACTGTGGCGGCCATTGCTGGATATCCACCTTCCAATTTTACAGCTTGAGCGCCGGTTTCTTTCAAAACTCTCCCCGCCGAGTGCATGGCTTGCTGGGGACTTTCTTGGTAAGTCAAAAACGGCAAATCGACCACAATTAATCCTTGTTTAACTCCACGGCGCACAGCTTTAGCGTGGTGCAGCATTTCATCGAGGGTTATGGGTAGGGTTGTGTCGTAGCCTAAGACTGTCATGGCGAGGGAATCGCCGACTAGGATGATATCTACGCCTGCTTGATCGATGAGTTGGGCGATCGCATAATCATACGCTGTCAGCGCGACAATTGACCGCCCTTGTTGTTTCCACTGAATTAATTGATGAGTAGTGACTGACATTTTAGTGCAATAATATAATATTATTTCTGGGTATTACTTATGATATCAAATCCGGTTGATTCGTCCTTGTATAATTTCGCTATATAATTGGCGCGATGTAGGGGCTGGTTTTACCAACCATCTATGTTTAAAACTAAGTATATAGTAAACCCGCCCCCCTAATGCTCAGTCCGCGCAAAGCGAGACAAAAACACAATGGGCAGTGTATTTATGGCAAAAACCATAGGGAGTTTATACCCGAATATAGCTTTGCATTCCTTCGGCAGGCAACACAATCAACCGCTGATTTTTCAAGTCCGGTTCTAAACCCAAATCTTCGAGGGGAATTAAGCCGAGTAAAGGTTCTTCTCCTGCGGGAATTTCTACACAATCATACCTGCCTTCCCGTCCAGCTACGGCAATACCAACATTTTTGAACAGACGAAATTGTCTAGATCCTATTGCAGTATTTCCTTGGATTTCACCAACTAAAGTTAAACCTAACTGAGCGATAATATCTGCTGGTAAGCAGAGTCGAGTTGCGCCTGTATCGACTAAGACGTTATCGATGGTGATACAGCGTATTTGCTCTGCGGGGATGAACCCTCTTTCTGCTAGCATCTTGTCTACTTCGTTGGTGACGGTTATTGTTGCGGTGACTCGGCCCATTTTTTTCTCCTTTTGTTTTGCTATAGAATGTTTCTGTTGCTTTTTGACTAAATGACCTACGATCTAGGCGGGCTATTTTACATTTTAACAATATTTGTAACTGAAAGCGCTGTTGTTCTTTATTGTTTAAATGGGCTTGACAAATATGGCAAATTAATAGCAAAAATGCTCTCTAATTATTGAATTACGAAGCTTCTGCCATTCTTGTTTAGAAACATCTGCACGAGTTTTGTCACCCGATGGATCGCGAATATCCCAAATTGTATCTGCAATCCGATCCTCTTCGAGGGCTCCGCTAACGAGCGATCGCCCATGAGAACGATAATCGAAGTCCCAGAAAGCATCACCGACGCAATCTCCTGGTGTAGCAATCATTTCTCGATCGACTATATTGCGAATAGCATTCCATTCACGGATGTAGGCAGAAGAATCGTCAGAGCGCAATTTGCGACCTCCTAATTGAGGATTCACTTTATAAAAAAACCAATCCGTAAACCTATCCACAGCTTGAGTGCGTGATTCATAATCGCGCGCTGTAGCACTATCTAGATTGGAACCACCCAGTACAAGGGATATAGCTAATGCACACACCCCTAAAAACTTCGATCTAGACTTAATTGAAAGTGATTTAGTTAGCACGATTCAACCAATAAAAATTATGAATTTACCGGATATAGCTGGTGATAAATCTTTCATTGCCATCCATCCCTAGAACAAGAAATTCCTCCTGTTTTAGGTGCTAGAGTAGATAAACACCAATAATTTTTACCATCAAACACAACACCTTTTTTGATATATTGTAACTCAGAGAGAGGTTGCCACGGTCGCTCGATATTAGACTCGTCATAATATCGATATTGTTTTCCCTTGACCTCTAAACCCTGAGCCGAACCTCCCAACCAATAACGACCTTCTTGAATTATGTTTGATGACGATTTTTGTTGATTGCTATCTGTCTTTTTCTCAATCCACCAATTCCTCACAAAACGTTTTGTATTTTCAGAACCTCTTGTCGTAGCGACTATAACTAGCAGTTCTCCTTGTTGATTTATAAACTCAAAACGACAAGGCCCCTCTCCTGTACCCGAACAATCCTTAATCTCTTTATATCCTAAATCAAATAGCTCTTTAACCGAACGATCTCTGAGGTTAGGTTGACCCTGTAAGCTTGGCTGCCACCGTTGTTGAATCAGGATTTGACGGGCCTCTTTGTATGGCATACCTTGTTGAAGAGGTATTTTTTTTGCGGCATTTACAGAATTTTCAATGCTGACTTGAACTTTTTTATTTAAAGCCTCGATTGTTGAATTTTCCCCTGGATTATTCAGGTAATTTTTTTTAGTTTTTGTATCGATGTTGGCACTATTTATGCTGGGAACTTGTTGCTGCAGGGCAGCATCGGCAAAACTTGTATATCCAATAGCGATTAGTCCCATCAAAGGTGCAATAATTCTGGTTGTAACAAGAGTGCGATCGCCTATCCAACTTTTCATACTCATCGGTTTAAAACCTTTCTTTTTACAATCAATGCTGCGTGCGGCGTAAGGCGATAGAGTCTCACAGTCCACAATTGGAAATATACATTTCGCGTCGAATTGCTGACCATTCACTAATGCCGATCCGATCGCTTTTGGGAATTTGCTGTCCGGTTCGTTGAGGATGGCGGCTGTAAAAAATTGTATCTGCAAGTAAATCGTAGGTTTGCTCGTAGGTTTCGCCGTTAATTGTCGTGAATTCCCATCCTGTCTCTTCTGGGGCGGGCCTAAAGCAGACTTCTTGTACCGACTTGACTCGCGGATCGATCGCTTCGCGCAATCTCCGCCATTGATTGCTATATTCGCGATCGCCCGCTTGGAGTTTGCGATTGTTTAACTGAGGATTAACCCTGTAGAATAAGAAATCGGTCAATCGATCAACGGCTTGTTCGCGCGATTCAGCTTTGGCTAGATTGGGGCTGATGAGGACAAGGGCGATCCCGATCGCACAAATCATTGAAAATCTGGAGACGGGTTTAATTGATAACGACTCGATTAGCATAGTGATTTGGTGTTAATTCCTACTTCCAACCCAACCACCTTAACAAAGGCACAATTAAATAATGACTAACTCCCAAACAAAGCCCGATCGCACTTCCCAACAAACCGAAAAACACAATTGAGCCCCAAACTTGCAGCCAGCCGAAGGTAACGTTAGACAGTGACAAAATCCCAAAGAAACTCCCCGGAAAAATGTTCCACGCATTCAGCAACAGAAACATTCCCGTAGAAAAAACAGCCACTACCAAAGCGTGAACTAATTGATGACTCCGCAAACCCATTCCCACAGTCAAAGAGGCGATCGCAAAAGCTCCCAAAATAACCCCTTGCACACCACTAGAAGCTGTTGCTTCCATCCAGCACAAACCCGCCAATAAATAACCCTGAGCTCCCATCAATCCAGACAGCCAATACTGTTTTTGCTGGCGAAAACTCCCCGCATCCGTCAAACCGATCGCAGTTCCGAACCCCGCCAACCCAAACAGCAGCACTTCCGGCCCGACAGCGAAAGTCATATTAGGAATTAATTGCTGCAAACCTTCATTCAGAAAACTGGCAATTTCCGGGCCAATAGGCGAAGCATAACCCAAAACCAAACCGCCGATCGCCCCCGCACTTCCACCAACGGCACCCAGCACCATTTCCCAGCCAGTATCCAGAGAAGCTACCACGATTTGGGCGATCGCGCCGAACAGCAAAACCGTCAAATTTGCCGTTTTTTGCGCCCCTGCCACCACTACTTGCCGACAGAATTCTACAATAGCTTGACCCATTGGGGCGAGCGCGATTTTGCCCTTACTCCTAGCATAAATCTCCTGCAAACGCGCCCGAACATCGCCAGCAGTCGCCGGACGTTGTTGCACATTTGATCGCACCATATCGTCCAACAAATTCGCAAAAGCCGGACTCACAGCTACAATGTGGCGCCACCGCAACTCCCCCGTCATCGGATCTTCAATTTCCGCCGGATACTTCCCCGTCAGCAAATGAATGCAAGTCCGCCCCAGCGCATAAAAATCCGTCGCCGGCACCACACCGCCTCCCACAATTTGTTCCGGGGGACTGTACCCGGGCGAAATCAACCGCGTCGAACTCCGAGAATCTTTCCCCACGGATTCGACACCGCCCATTTGTTTAACTCCCCCAAAGTCGATCGTCACCAATTGTAGTCCGCCCAAACCCTTGCTTAGCAAAACTTGGGGCGATTCCGGGTCTCGCAGCATCAAATTTGAGGGTTTAATGTCGCGGTGAATAATCTGACACCTGTGCAACTCCTCTAAAATTTCCACAGCTTGACTCAGCCAACTAAACACCCATTCCTGCGGACATCCTTGAGGGTGCTCGTCGAGAACCTCTTCTAAAGTTTTGCCGTGAATCTTTTCCATTACCAAACAAGGCAGCCGCTTCGCAGCAGGATTTCCATCCCCGCCTGCAAAATTTTGTGTTTGGACGTGAAAATAACCGTCAGGCTCGACTCTAGGGACACCAGGGTGCCGCAAAAGTGCCAAAACCCAAGCTTCTTGCTCGAACAGTTTCAGGGCTTTCGCGGAAGTTTCAAGCAACACTTTCAGGACGCGCTCGGTTTCAGTTTCTGTGTCCCAAACTGTGAAAATTGCTGCAAAACCCCCGGAACCGAGGCTTTCTAGAGGCACGTAGCGATTTTTTAGTCGCAGCGGAGCTCCGCAACTATGACAAAAATTGTTGCCCCAAGTCTGAGGGTAGGGCCTTGGGCAATCTGGATTGATGCAGTGGACGGCTTTTGAAGGGGGGTGAGGCACAACCAGAGTAAAAATGGGGCTAAATATCCATAGTAGACTTACGCGCAGCTAATGCAGAAACCCGGTTTTCAGCGTGGTCAAATGGCTGTAACGACGGATTTGGTTTGAGAGCACAAGTCCTGTCCATATTATGTGCTATGCTGTCGATTTTTGAGTTGGCGGTCTGGAAGTCACGCGATTTTAGATTTTAGATTTTGGATTTTGGATTTTAGATTGCATACTGGATCGCAGTTGAGATCGATCTCAACTACCAACCATAACTTTAGGTATTTCTAACTACTTCCCCCTGACCGATTACCCCTTACCAATTCTGATTTTTAAGTATTAAATTCTTTACATAAACCGTATTGATCCGCTGTTCCGCTTGCTGCACCATATCTTTCGGTCGATCAAAATTCCTGCCCACTCTGCGATCCCCAGCCTTTCCTCCTGCATCCTTCGCCGCTGGCATTTCATAAGATATGTTACAAATATTTGCCTAATGTAAAGCAAAATAAATAATACTTATGATGATTAAAAGAATATTAAAATTTGAGAGTGACACTTTGTTGATATATTTTTAACAGCCTGCGATCGGGCAAAAAAATTAAGCGAATACTAGGAAGCGAGATATGGCTTACGCGCAAACCCAAACTCAATCAAAGGCTGGGTATAAAGCCGGAGTTCAAGACTATAAACTAACGTATTACACGCCGGACTACACGCCGAAAGATACAGATATTTTGGCTGCCTTCCGCGTCACACCGCAGCCGGGAGTTCCCCCAGAAGAAGCTGGAGCTGCTGTGGCTGCTGAATCTTCTACAGGTACATGGACGACTGTTTGGACTGACCTCCTGACCGACCTCGACCGCTACAAAGGT
Source organism: Microcoleus sp. K1-B1 (assembly GCF_036704705.1). NCBI lineage: Bacteria > Bacillati > Cyanobacteriota > Cyanophyceae > Oscillatoriales > Microcoleaceae > Microcoleus > Microcoleus sp. K1-B1. The sequence goes on from NZ_JAUBSH010000027.1 coordinate 23,088, forward strand.
CGCTGCTACGACATCGAACCAGTTCCCGGTGAAGACAACCAATACATCTGCTTCATTGCCTATCCTTTGGATTTGTTTGAAGAAGGTTCCGTCACCAACTTGCTGACCTCTTTGGTCGGTAACGTGTTCGGTTTCAAAGCTCTGCGCGCTCTGCGTTTGGAAGACTTGCGGATTCCCATCGCTTACCTGAAAACCTTCCAAGGCCCTCCTCACGGTATTACCGTTGAGCGGGACAAATTGAACAAGTACGGTCGTCCTTTGCTGGGCTGTACAATTAAGCCCAAATTGGGTCTGTCTGCTAAGAACTACGGCCGTGCCGTTTACGAAGTTCTGCGCGGCGGTTTGGACTTCACCAAAGACGACGAAAACATCAACTCGCAACCGTTCATGCGTTGGCGCGATCGTTTCTTGTTCGTTCAAGAAGCTATTGAAAAAGCCCAAGCAGAAACCGGCGAAGTCAAGGGTCACTACCTCAACGTAACTGCCCCTACCTGCGAAGAAATGATGGAGCGGGCTGAGTTCGCTAAGGAAATCAAAACCCCCATCATCATGCACGACTACCTGACCGGTGGTTTCACTGCAAACACCACCTTGGCTAAATGGTGCCGCCGCAACGGTATTTTGCTGCACATTCACCGCGCCATGCACGCAGTTATCGACCGTCAGAAAAACCACGGTATCCACTTCCGCGTGCTTGCCAAGTGCTTGCGGATGTCCGGTGGCGACCACCTGCACTCCGGTACAGTTGTGGGTAAACTCGAAGGCGAAAAAGGCATCACAATGGGCTTCGTAGACTTGATGCGCGAAGACCACATCGAAGAAGACCGCAGCCGCGGTATTTACTTCACCCAAGATTGGGCCTCCATGCCTGGTGTCATGCCAGTTGCATCCGGTGGTATCCACATCTGGCACATGCCAGCCTTGGTTGAAATCTTCGGCGACGACTCCTGCTTGCAGTTCGGCGGCGGCACCTTGGGCCACCCTTGGGGTAACGCACCTGGTGCAACTGCTAACCGCGTTGCTTTGGAAGCTTGCGTCCAAGCTCGTAATGAAGGCCGCAACTTGATGCGCGAAGGCGGCGACGTAATTCGCGAAGCTTGCAAATGGTCTCCTGAACTGGCTGTTGCTTGCGAACTCTGGAAAGAAATCAAGTTTGAGTTCGAGGCAATGGATACCCTTTAAGGATTTTTGGTTTGAGATTTTAGGTTTTAGGTCGCAAACTTGCTGGGAAGTCTTTATCTTTGAAGAAGATTTACAAGTAAGTTTGCATCCAAAATCTAAAATCCAAAATCTAAAATTTGAGGGGGCTGGGGTCAAAATGGATCTCAAACAAGTTGCGAAAGACACCGCTAAGGTGCTGGCAAGTTACCTAACCTATCAATCCGTGCGGATGGTGGTCGCTCAGTTGAGCGAAACCAATCCTCCTCTGGCAATCTGGTTGAATGAGTTTTCCACTAAGGGCAAAATCCAAGATGGAGAAGCTTATATTCAAGAGTTGCTTTTGGAAAATCAAGATTTAGGCTTTCGGATCATGACTGTGCGAGAGTATCTGGCTCACGATGTGACAGAATATTTGCCAGAAATGGTTTGTACTGGCATTCAACAGGCGAATATGGAACACAGACGCCAGCATTTAGAGCGAACTACGCAACTTAATTGGTCTGTTCCTAGCAGTAATCCTGAAACATCAATAGATTCTGAACCGAATCTGGATAATTTGTCGAGTTAATCGATCGACAAGTGCGATCGAACACACACCTTAGAGATACAAAAAATGAAGACTTTACCTAAAGAGCGTCGTTACGAAACTCTGTCCTATTTGCCCCCGCTGACAGACGCCCAAATTGCCAAGCAACTCCAGTACATCCTGGATCAAGGCTACATTCCCGGCGTAGAATTCAACGAAACCTCTGCCGCTGAAATGCGCTACTGGACTTTGTGGAAGTTGCCTTTGTTTGGTGCTCGCAGCGTCCAAGAAATCATGGCTGAAGTTCAAGCTTGCCGTCAAGAAAATCCTAGCTGCTACATCCGCGTCATGGGTTTTGACAACGTGAAGCAATGCCAAGTGCTCAGCTTCATCGTGCACAAGCCTAACACCAGAGGCTACTAAAAAGTATTGGCTGGCTAATCTAACTTTTAGGTTAACAGTCATTGCAGACTTGAGGCGGAGAATTTTCTCTGCCTCTTTTTTTATGTTTCTACTAAGGACTTTATTCCTTCTTCTTCCTTCTGCTATAGCTTACAAATAGCTTTTAAAACTTGCAACAATAAAATTGAAGAGTCGGACTCCATCAGGTTTAGCAAAGGCATTAGGTGATAGGTTGGGTTATTGCCACCCTGAATATTGACGAACTGATAGTGCATTCCGTTTGTTGTCAAGCCCCAGATTGTGTCTTGATATTTTAAATTTTGATAAGCATAGGTTAGCAATTGGGATAAACCCATCAATGCGTTAATTCCAGAATTTTTACTTTCAATCACCAAAACCCAAAAATATGTATCGCTTCTGATGGGTTTTATCCTGTTGACAGCTAAGATATCAAACCGTCCTTTAATGATAGTATCTTCATCTTCAATGCTAATTTCGGCGATGTCTTGTTCTAAACTAATTTTAATCGGGCGACGGTAGAAGCCAGCCAATCGCATTAAGGGAAAGGTAGTCAGAGCTTTTACCAATCCTTCAGAAACTCGATCAGTTGAAATGTAGTCATCGAAGTCCTCCCTAATTTGTATAATTTCCTGCTGTTCGTGTTCTGTGATATCTTCAAGGGATAACAGAGAGGTAAATGAGTTAGTGTACTGTTTTTGAAAGCCGAACAGACGGTGTACTTCTGCTAATGTTAGGTTTTTGGCATTAATAGTTGTCGTCATATTTTAATAGTTATTTAATTTTTAGTTATAATTATAACATAGACATTGCGGTAGTTTACTTGCACCATTCTTAAGAACAGGCAAGATGCCTGTTCCACAACATATCAAGTTTCTTGTGGGGTATGCCGGAGAGCCGGCCCATATTCTTAGGAACAGGCAAGATGCCTGTTCCACGACATATTAAATTTTTTGTGGGGCGGGCATCTTGCCCGCCCATGAAAGTGACAAAGGGGATAACTGCGAACCTAATCTATCCTTTCCATCACAATTCCATCAACTATTTCATAACCCCAATTAGAGTTGCGATTTGCCAACTGCTGGGCCATGTCATATTCGCCTAAATTGCAGAGTTCAACTAACTTTTCATATCCTGCATCTCTTTCTCGCTGTAACCTCTCTCCCCGCAGTTTTTCTCTCTCTTTCTCAGAAGGATTTGGTCGTTCTTCTCCCAACGGATTAATATCGCTAACTCGTTTCATATCAGCCTCATTAAAAAGGGATTGATTCGACTATTTCACCGTCAACTATTTCGTAGCCCCATTCTGGGTTTGCAGCGATTTGTTTTTCTACTAGACTTCGGCCGAGAGGAGTTTTGTAAGCTTTTTGCAAAGAGGAAATACTGGGGATTTCGGCGGCCGTTGGGGGCTGTTTTTGTTCGAGTTTTGGCGGTTCAGCAATTGTTTCAGATGTGGAGTGATTTAAGGCAGATTGAGGCGCGATCGCCCCTAACTTCCGCATAACGCTATCCTTGGTGATTTGCGGTTTTTCGTTGAAGGAAGACGGCAGATATGGTGTGTCAACGCCCTGCTGTTTTGCTTTGAGTGCATCATCGGCAAGGCGATCGCACTTTCGCAAAAAACCCTCCCACAAATCTTTGCCCAAAACCGGGTTTCTCAAGTCAGCACGTGCTTTAGATACTGCTGCTTCTAGCGGTTCGCCTTTGTGGACGTAATACTGAATTCGCTCCTCTTCAAAAGCAGGATAAGGCACTTCCGGCTCGATTTCCCAATCCCGCTTGACTTTCTGACTTTCTCCTAAAGGAATTCCGGCGATAAATTCATCCCAAAAAGTCGAGGTTAAGCCTTTTGTCATGCTGTCAATAATTTTAAATGCCCATCCAGAAGGATTGCCGAATCCTAAGTTGCGCTCTTGAGCATATGCTTCTAAAGCTCGCTGAAAGTTGTGCAGTTGTTCTTGAGAATTCCAAGGGCCGCTAAATCGGTAATGAGGCGTGACAGCAACGGCTATTTGCTGGCGGGGTTGCCCGAAATATTTGTCGGTTTTAACTACATGATTTGGGGGTGATGTTTCGGGGAATATTTCTACAGGGTGATTGTTGTTTTCGCGGCTTGTCTGTGTTATGATTTCTGGCAGATTCGGTGTCCAAAAGTTATTGAGTTTTTCCTCGAAAGCGTCAATGTCCGCCCAGAGTTCTAGGGTGTCGGTGTTGGGATTTGTTAATTTTTCTTTCAGGAGCGATCGCACTTGGAGCTGCTTTCTCGCTAATTCCTGTTCTTCGTGATTTAAACCGGTGGCTTTTTCAATTTCGCGGCTGTTAGTTTTTACCCATTCGCCGGAATTGGACTTTTGTGATTGCCATTGCAATAATTGGCAAAGAAAAATACTCGCCGCGACTCCGCCACTAATTGTGGCGAGTTTGGGATAGTAGATGGCGGGGTTTCCTAGATTTCCTAAAAATATTCCTATTTTCATTTTGTATATTCTTAATTCCCTTGAATCTTAGGGTTATGATTGGCCCAGCTTAGCTTGAATTCTAGGGGGCGCATCGGGGCAGCTTACCTCGACTAAACTAGCATCGAGAAACTTAAGATTTTCTTTAAGCTTCTGTCTATTCCTGACTGAATGGAGTTTCTAGAGTAAAAACGGGGATCGCTTATTCGATCGCCTGATTGACAGGACTGAGTTAAACGTAATAATAAATTATTTACTGTACAGCTTCTGCCAAAATGAATCCAGAACGCCAAGAGGCTTATTTGAACTTAATCGAGCGAGTGCTTACCTGTCCCAACGGCCAAGAACCAGAGGTTTTGAGTTCCTGTTCCGATTTAATTGATGCGGGATTTGTGCAAATGCTAATCCAGATATCGGCTTCAATGGCGCGCGAAGGTGACGAAGATACTGCTAATTTTTTAGTGCAACTTGCTCGTTTGCTGGGGAAATCTTTGGGTTTGTCGCCGGATTTGAAGCCGGCTGGGTACAGTAGTGCAAAGGGGTAGAGAAAAAGTGCGTTAGCGAAGCCCTCGAAGAGGATCGCCTCGTTGTATCATGTTTTGAGAAAAGAGGGCGATTCCCTACCCTTCGGGATAGCTTCGCCTGACCTAATTTTTAAATGCAGCTATGGCTTTACAGTTTATATTCGAGAGGTTCACAAAAATCATCCACCCCAGTTTTAAATACATAAATAATCACCGAAGTCACCAAAATATCAGGGCAAATTTTTGCGGCAACTAAATCTCTAAATGCTGCATTCAATTGTCCGTTTGTCAACTCTTCTTTAACCTCTGATTTGCAGATAGCAACGCGGCATCTTTTAGCCAATCCGTCTAACCAATTTTCCGAGATATTCGGTTCTTGTCCGGCTTGAATTGCTAAAGATATCGCTGCATCTTCGATGTTACCTTCGCAATCTTCGATGGCGTCTAGGGCTTTTAGGGCTTCGGGATATTCGGCTAATTGCGATCGAAATTGGGCAATTTGTTGTGAGGTAATAATCACCATATTATTTTCCTGTGTTTTGTGTTTGCGGGATAAGTTTAGCAATTAAAGTTGATATTATAGCATTTTTTTTGAGGTTGGGATTGGTTGTTTGAATTTTATCACTGGTGCAATAGTTCAATGTGCTTGAAACCCCCGTCTCATAGCGGAGTCCGAGGATGGTTTCAACCCCCGTCTCCTAGTGGAAGTCCTCTCAATAAAACTGATGACAAGGATTTAAAGGCTAATTAATCATGTTCAAAATGTGAGATTGCGATGTTGCGAAGTCCGACGATGGTTGAAACCCCCGTCTCATAGCTAAATTCCTCTTGCATAGGACTGATGAGAAGGATTTCAATGGTAATTAACAATGTTCAAAATGTCACTCTTAATTAACATTGTGCACATCTTCAGTCCTCTTTCAGAGGACTTGCGCTATGAGACAGGGGTTTCAACCCCTGGCGGACTATGGGACTAACGACAAATCCCGATGATCGCCTTTTCAACCTCTGGCGGACGATCGGACTGGCGACCAATCCTCACAATTATTGCTAAAATAACAAAAACCAACCGCCTCAAAATCTCACCAATGTTAGATAAAATCTGGCGATTCCTCAAACAATTAATTCAGCGGCTATTCGGCATCAATCCGAAAATTGAACCGACACCTCCTCAACCGCGACCAACTTTGACTGATGCGGAATACGAGGCGAAGTTCATGGAACTTCTCGAAGGGGTGAATGAGGGCTGGGGAAGAGGGGATGTTGCGGGATTCTTACTCGCAAAACGCATTAAAAATGGTGATTTGGCGGCTTGGTTGCGGAGGTTTGGGGCTCTATTGTTGGAGGGCGGGTACGGGGACACGGCCCCTAGGGATGCGGTGGTATCGATTGAGGTAATAAGCAATGTGATTTAGTGAATTTCAAACGGGAGTTCGCCTCGTCCAACAAACCTTTAGAATTCAAATCCGATTATTCTGGAGCCTAGAACAATTGGGCATTATCTTGGGTAATTTAGGATTGTTTGAACAAGAGATTGCCTCCTATGAAAAAGCCTTATAAATCAAACCAGATTACCACTTTCTATGTAAAAACCGGACAATTGCACTGAAAAAATTAGGAAGTGTATAAGGGTTAATTCTTCCTTAAAACTGAGATATTGCACCATTATCAATAACTCTTATATGGGCGGGTTATCCTGCCCAACCCCTACTTCCCACCCGAAAATCTACTATTTGTGAAATAGGCCGGAAAACCTATTATTGAGAATGGTGCAACATATGATTTAAAACACACATTCTCACTAAAATGGCGCTAAAATAGATTAATCGGCGATTGAAATCGCTTCTACACATACAACAAACTCCGCCTGCCCGGACTGAATAGAGGAGAAATAATAAAATGACAACCGTTACTTTAAACTTAGATACTGTCGAACTAACAGACGAACAGTTTTACCGTTTATGCCAGATGAATCGAGATTGGCAATTTGAACGGACACCTAAAGGAGAAATCATTATTATGTCACCCGTAGGCGGAGTTAACGGCAATCGAGAAGCTTATTTAATGACTGATTTGGGCTTGTGGAACCGTAAAATGCAGCTAGGGAGAGTGTTTAATTCTTCTACAATTTTCCGGTTGCCTAATAATGGCTATCGAGCTCCAGACGCCGCTTGGGTTAGCTTAGAAAGATGGTCTGCTTTAACAACAGAAGAACAAGAGAAATTTCCGCCAATTTGTCCTGATTTTGTCATAGAATTGCGATCGCCCCCAGACCCGCTGCGACCACTTCAGGAGAAAATGCAGGAGTATCTCAACAGCGGTTTACGCTTGGGCTGGTTAATTAATCCTCTAGACGAACAAGTAGAAATTTATCGCCCTTCTCGCGAAGTAGAGATTGTACAATTTCCTGTAAGTTTATCGGGAGAAGATGTCTTGCCCGGATTTGTTCTTAATTTGCCGATGATTTGATATTGCATCAAATTTTTCCTGTTTCCAACTGTATTTTCTTCGGACAAATATCATCATCGTACCAACCAGTCAAAGCCACCGCCAAAGCATCTGCCGCATCGTCGGGTTTCGGAATATAACCCAACTCCAACTCCCGCGCCACGGCCTCTTGCACTTCGGATTTATCCGCATTACCGCGGCCCGTCAAAGCTTGCTTAATTTGAGCCGGCGTAAACTCGAACAGCGGCACTCCACACTGCGCCAATACTAGGGTCAAAACGCCCCGCGCTTGCGCTACAAGTATGGTATTTCCCATCTTGTAAAAGAACAGTTTTTCGGCAATTGCTATATCTGGTTTAATCTGTTCAATTACCTCGTGCAAATCGTCGTAAATTGTTTTCAACCGCTGTCCCATTTCCTGTTTTGGCGTTGTTTGTATGACGCCGCAATCAATCAGGGAAACGCTGTTTTTATCTTGTTTGCCGGGGACAATTTGACAGGAAATTGCCCCATAGCCGAGATTTGCTAAGCCGGGATCTAATCCTAAAATTCGTTTTTCCATTGCCAGAATTAGTAATTGGAACTGGGGAAGGAGGCCTTAAAAATTTGGGAAATGTTTCCTCACCACCCATTACCAATTACCAATTATTAATTACCCCTCAGTTGTTTCTAGGCCGAATACCCGATCGAACACTTTAGTCACTTTATACCCCGAATCTATTGATTCTAGCGGGTCTTTCCGCAATCGGTGCCGCAAACACAGAGTCATCACCCGGCGAATATCGTCCACAGTCACCTCTGTGCGGCATTCCAAAGCCGTGAAAGCTTTCGCAGCCCGATTCGTCACCAAATCGCCCCGCAGCCCGTCTACGTCCAATTCCGCGCAAACTTGGGAGATTTTTACCCGCAACTCTCGATCGATAGTTACCGATTTCAACCTTTCCTGGGCTTCCACCAACCTCTGCTGCATTTCATCTTGTTCGCGCTGGTATTTCGCGAGAAACTCCGGCGGATTTTGGTCAAAACTCGATCGCTGTTCGACAATTTCCACTCTTAAATTCGGGTCTTTTACAGTCCGAATTTCTGCGTGCATCCCGAATCTGTCGAGCAACTGCGGCCGCAATTCTCCTTCTTCTGGATTCCCGGAACCGATGAGAATAAACTTAGCCGGGTGGCGGATCGAAATGCCTTCTCTTTCAACAGTATTCCAACCGCTGGCGGCCGAGTCGAGCAAAACATCGACTAAATGATCGTCGAGCAAATTGACTTCATCAACGTACAGAATGCCGCGGTTAGCTTTAGCTAAAAGGCCGGGTTCAAAAGCTTTAACACCTTCTGACAAAGCTTTCTCGATGTCGATCGTACCGCAAACTCGGTCTTCGGTAGCGCCCAAAGGCAAGTCTACCATTTGGACTTTCTTGCGGGCGATTTTAATGTCAGTTTGAGACATAGTGCGATCGCGCACCTCATCACTCATCAAATCTGGATCGCTGGGATGACTGTTAAAAGGATCGTCAGCCACCACCTCAATTTCCGGCAGCAAATCAGTGAGGGCGCGGATTGTGGTAGATTTACCAGTACCTCGATCGCCCATAATCATCACCCCGCCAATTTTGGGATCGATGACATTCAACAGCAGCGCCAGTTTCATCTCCTCCTGACCAACAATTGCAGTGAAGGGAAAAACAGCGCGGCGGGCTGCGGTAGCGGTAACGGTTGGTAGAGCGCCCGCATTTAGGGTATTGCTGACTTCGGCAGTAGGACTCACAGGATAACTCAAAATATAATAATTGCTTGTTTATTGTGACATACAAGCGGACAACAGTCGATCGGCAGCCTTGAAATCCAAGTACAGAGTTAGTCTGATTCCTCTCAAAACCCCGCCAAAAACAGACTATTTCTGAGACACAGAACGCGCAAAGTCTAAAATTTGTTGCTGACGTTCATCAGACAAACGTTCAACCATCGCAGCTAATAGCTCCGATACAGACAACCAACGCCTTTCTTTCGACTTCCAAACCACTAAAAACTGCTCGGTAGACAGAGTACACAAAGCTATCGTTTCGCCAGAGCCCTCGCTAAATTCTACCTCGTAAGTTCCATCATCATAACAATCTACAATTGCCCCTCTAACACCCTGGTGCAAATTAGATTCAGGTAATGTTACTAACAATTCGACTACATCAAATAATTCTGGCACGATCGTGCTTACCTCCGAACGAATAGTGTTATCAGTCTCGCCCCATTACTACCCGGTTCTACGATCCAACCTGTACGGACAATCCCCTGCTGTCCCTGTACACCCACAATTTCCAAGTCTAGAGTATAGCGCTGTCCGTGTTTGTCATTTAGTCCTAAAACTGCTTCAGCATCAAGAATTTTAGCTGAAATCTGTGTTAACAGCAATTCATAGTTTTCTTGGCTAAATCCTAAGCGACGCTGAAATATTACAGCTTTATCGCTACCGACTGGATTATCTAAATTAAGAGCATACTCTGTTAATTTTCGAGGAGCGATAACGAGATGGCTGACAAGTTCTTTCAGCTTCATGTTTGTTGACATAACACTAATTTTAGCATCCAACAGATTAAAGATCTGTTTTGGCAACCCGATCGACTTTCAACTTTAGCTCTAACGTACAATAACTAATAACTAATAACCCACAACTACCACTGCGGCTCGGAAGCCATCAAAGCAGTCGCAGCCTCGCTCGGTAACGGCTTAGCAAAAAAATAACCCTGACCGTATTCGCAGCCGATCGACCTCAACCTAGCTAATTGTGCCGCCGTCTCCACACCCTCAGCAATCACATCCATACCCAAAGCATGAGCCAGCGCCACAATCGTCCGCACGATCGCCACATTCTCTCCCTCGCTTTCGATCTCCATTCGCCCCACAAACGACTTATCAACCTTCAAAGTATCCGTAGGAAACCGACTCAAATAACTCAACGACGAATAACCCGTACCAAAATCATCAATTCCCAACTTGACATTTAACGCTTTCATCTGCTTCAAAACCGCGATCGCCGACTCCACATCCTCCATCACCACACTCTCAGTAATCTCCAACTTCAAACTCTCGGCACTCAAACCCGTTGTTTCCAAAATCACCTGAATGCGATCGACCAAATCCGGCTGAGCAAACTGCTTCCCAGATAAATTTACACTCATAATCAAAGCTTGATCGAAACCAAACATTTCCTCCCACAGCCGCAACTGTCGGCAAGCCTCCTCCAGCACCCACTCACCCAGCGGCACAATTGCCCCCGTTTCTTCAGCCACCGGAATAAACTTCATCGGCCCAATCAAACCCCGCAGCGGGTGTTGCCAGCGTACCAAAGCCTCAAACCCAATAATCCTCCCGCTTGCCAAAGATACAAACGGCTGGTAGTGCAGCAAAAACTCCTGACGCTTGAGGGCCATCCGCAAATCAGTTTCCAACTGCAACCTCTCCACCGCCAAAGCGTGCATCGAAGCATTAAACACCTGATACCTTCCCGTTCCCAAAGCCTTCGCCCGGTACATCGCCGTGTGGGCGTCCCGCAGCAAGTGTTCCGGCTGTTCCCTGACAGTAGCAGCGGGTTCGCCCCCGATGGCAATCCCGATGCTTGCCGTCACAAAAACCTCCTGCCCCTTCAACTCAAAAGGCACAATTAAAGCTTGGTGAATTCGAGTGGCCAAATCCACGGCACTGTCAACATCAACATTCCTCACCAAAATCGCAAAATCATCACCCCCCACCCGCGCCACAGTATCCCCGGAGCCAATAATTGCCCTCAACCGCAGCACCACCGCCATCAGGAGTTCATCCCCCACCAAATGACCCAAAGAATCATTAATCACCTTAAACCTGTCTAAATCTAGAAACAGCACCGCAAACAGATAGCTGCGCCGGCCCCTAGTATTGGCGATCGCCCGCCCCAGGCAATCCACGAACAAATCCCGGTTGGGCAAACCAGTCAGAGAATCGTGAAAAGCATCGTAAAGCTTCCTGTAAGCACTGACACCCACACCAGTCACAACTAAACCCAAAGTCGGCGACACTAACGGTACCCACCCACCCCCAGTAAAAATCCCAAAAGTAATCCCCAACAAACCCATTAACGCCGCACCCCCAGCCAATCCCGCCCTCGCCGGATGCTGAATCCGCCAAGCCAAAACCCCGCCAACCATCGCCCAAGCACCGTTCCACAAAATTTCCGCCCATTCCGGCCACACCCAAAACAGCGATCGTCCATCCAAAACCGCACTCAATATTTGGCTAAGCATTTGCGTGTGCAGCAACACCCCCGGCATTTTCGGACTTTGCTTTTTAACCGGGCTGTAAGGCGTCAAAAACAAATCTCTGGTACTCGGTGCCGTCGTCCCGATCAGCACAATCTTGTCCTTAACCCAGCTTGGTTCAATTTCTCCCTTCAATACCTGCCTGATACTGACTTGTCGCGCCACCTCCTTACCAGAACGGTATTTGAGCAGAATTTGGTAGCCTTTGGCGTCGAGATTTGCATAGCCGCCACTGTCAGAAGTTAAAGGCACAAATTCTGCCTTTCCCCAGTTGATTTGGTGGGGATGAACAGCGCTATTTTTCTGCTGTACTCTGTCTTTGAGATACAGCAAAGCCACTTGCAGAGAAAACGATAAAGCAATCTTTTTGTCTGGTTGCGAGACTGAGAGCAAATTGCGGCGTACAACGCCATCAGGATCGAGCACGAAATCGTTAAAACCAACCCGATCGGGCGGTATCCCCGGAGGCGCAGGCACTCCCGGACTTTCTGAATCGCTCAATTGGTTGATCGCCACCACATTCGGTGCTTTCAGCGCGGCCAGCAATTCTTGGTGTCCCGGCGCTTGAGGCAAATCCCGGTACAAATCCAAACCGATGACTTTTGGCTGATACTTTTGCAGTTTTGCCAAGGTTTGAGCGATCGCACCGTCGGAAATCGGAAATCTCCCCAAAGCTTGAATATCGGCCTCAGAAATTCCCACTACCAGCAGTCGCGGATCGGGGCCCGCATCTGGCTGCAAGCGCACTAACGAGTCAAAACTCGCCAATTCCAAGCTTTGCAGGCCTCCCAACTGCCGAATTCCCATATTCAGCAGCGTTACAGTCACGCCCGCAAGCATTGCAGGCAAAATCCTGACCCGTCGGTTTTGAGAACTCAGGTTGAGACCAGTTGCGACAGACATGACATATCGAAGATTTCGAGAGAATTTGGCAGTCACAGAAAAAATATGTCGGTGCAAATTAGCTTTGCACAAGTCTGTTCTTACAGAATTGAGCTTAATATGAGATTGAATGTAATTTTTTCAGAACTTGTGCCGCAACCGAGTTTCTTTAAGCTAATTACTCGATTTGGCAAAGTATTTCTCGAATGGGAACCGGGTTTTTGAAGATTTGCCGACAAATCCTGTCTTTCATTCCTTGTTTCCCCAAATTCGCACAAGCGTTAAAATTTAGTCGATCAAACTTTCAGGATATTTTTGAGATGATGGCGAATCAACTTCCGATTCCGGTGATTGTTAACGGTGCCGCAGGCAAAATGGGCCGCGAAGTAATTAAGGCGATCGCCCATGCTAGTGACATGACCTTATTTGGGGCTGTAGACCGCTCTCCTGAGTGCCTCAACGCCGATGCCGGCGAATTAGCCGGATGCGGCCCGTTAGAAGTTCCCATCACTGACGACTTGCAAGGAATGCTGGTATTAGCAGCTCAGGAAAAGCAGTTAGGCGTGATGGTAGATTTTACGCACCCTTCGTCAGTTTATGAAAACGTGCGATCGGCTATAGCTTACGGCATTCGGCCGGTAGTCGGCACTACTGGCTTGAGCAGCGACCAAATTCAAGAATTAGCTGAATTTGCTGATAAAGCTAGCATCGGGTGTTTGATCATACCCAATTTCTCGATCGGCATGGTTTTGCTCCAACAAGCCGCCGTCACGGCATCTCAGTATTTTGAACACGTAGAAATTATCGAGCTGCACCACAATCAAAAAGCCGACGCCCCCAGCGGTACGGCAATTCAAACTGCCCAAATGTTAGCAGAAATGGGAAAAACTTTCAATCAGCCAGAAGTTGAGGAAACCGAAAAATTAGCCGGAGCTAGAGGTTCAGTGGCGGATGAAGGGATTCGCATTCACAGCATCCGTTTACCAGGTTTAATTGCCCACCAAGAGGTGATTTTTGGCGGCGCAGGTCAAGTTTATACTTTACGACACGATACGAGCGATCGCGCTTGTTATATGCCCGGAGTCTTGCTGTCTATACGCAAAGTCATTGAATTGCGATCGCTCGTTTACGGATTGGAAAAAATCTTGTAGTCATTAGTCATTAGTCATTAGTCATTAGTAATGTGGAATTAATCTAACTTCTAACTTTTGACTTCTAACTTCTAATTTTTGACTTCAACTTCAATCCGTAAAATCTGTTAAATCCCTTAAGATAATCCGCTTCCGAACAGACAGCCGTTGCATCCCGTACATTGCTCGTTGCCGAACTTCTTATGCTAATTCCCTTAACCCGCGAAACCTTTCAAGAACTAATTCCCGCCGTCGCCACAGGAGCACAATACAAATATATCTGGGGAAAACCGCCCGATTTTTTGAGGCGAATGTTAATCTCTGCAGTCAGCGTAGTTTTCCTCCTGGTAGTCTACAACTTCGCCGGTTCCGATGTCGCGCCGCTAGTTTTAATCACCGGATTGATAGCTGGTTTGTACTGGCTGTGGGGGCCGATTTTGTGGGCGAGTTTGCGGAATGCAGAATGCCGCAAATATCAATACTGCGGTTTTTGGCAAGGACGAGTTTTGGATATATATATTACAGATGAAGTCACAAGTCAAGAAGAAACAGTCAATCAAAAAGGACAACTCGTAATAGTTGACAACCTAGAACCGCGCATCAACTTAGAAGTTGGTGACAAAACCGGATTTACTACTACACTTCGAGCTCCATTGCGGAAAGATCACCAAGGAATTGTCCCCGGTCAAGCTGCTTTAATGTTAATTATGTCAAATCAAGAAGATTTAGGCAGAATTGCCAAAGTTTCAGATATTTATATTCCCAGCCGTGACGTGTGGGTGAGCGACTATCCTTATTTACGCAGAGATTTGTTTGTCGAGATGAGCCAACAGATTAAAAAAGGTAGGAAAAAAGGGCGCGATCGCACTAATCAAAGCAGAGATGTAAAAAGGCGATCGCCCGCTGATTATTAATCTGGGACTTAGGCACGGGTGCGTGGGCAGAAACCGGGTTTTGGGGAGATACTTGGTTGTAGTCGCAAATTAAGGTGAAAAACCCGGTTTCTCGGAGCTCATATCAATTCCGTTATTATAGGAATGACAAGCGAGGAGACGGCAGTGCCGTTTCCCTACCGAAAATAATATTGTAGGGAAACGGCACTGCCGTGTCCTAAATTTTGGCTAATAATTCCGATGCAACCGGAAACGATCTCACAGATAGAATGACTACTGACTACTGACTAATGACTAATGACTGCTGACTTCTCGATCAACTGTTCCCCTCTTGGCCGTAAGCTTGCCAAGCCAAATCCACCAGCCCGTTAACAATAGCCACAGCCACCACCGCAGATCCCTTGCGGCCCTCAATCCGAATGTGAGGAATCATCGAATCGTGCAGCCGCGACTTAGCCACGTCCACCCCCACAAACCCAGAAGGAGTGCCAATCACTAAAGCCGGCCGAATTTCCTCAGATTCAATCAAATCTACGATCGCCGACAAAGCAGTTTGAGCCTGGCCCACCACAAAAATCCCTTCAGGATAGCGTCTTGCCAAAGTTTCAATCCCCCAAGCCGCCCGCGTCCTTTCCTTTTGGGGCCGCGTCAAAGCCTCCATCGAACAGTAAACCGGATTCGCAAAGGTACTTTGGATTTGTGGCGTAATGCCCACCTGCACCATCGGCACATCTACCACGATCGTAGTCCGAGCAGCCAAAGCAGCCGCCCCAGCCTGCAAAGCCTGATCGGAAAAACTAATTAAAGACTTGTACTCAAAATCAGCAGTAGCATAAATCACGCGGCGGACTATTTCGTACTCCGCCGCTGAAAAACCGTGGTCGCCAATTTCGTTATCGATTAATCCCAGACTCTGGGCATCGCTTACGTGCCATTCCATTTGTTGGATAGCTGTCGCCTGTGAGTTGTCAGGTATCAGCTTACCAGCTTTTAGTCATTGGTCAACAGTTAACTGTTGACTGTTGACTGTTGACTGTTGACTGTTGACTGTTGACTGTTGTCACTTGGCTGTTGACTGTTGTCACTTGGCTGTTGACTGTTGTCACTTGGCTGCCAACTGACAACTAAGTTTCCGATGACGAAGAAGATTTGCCCAACACCGGAGTCAGGAATGCCACCAAAACTCCGATCGCAAAACCGGACACATTCCGAACCACAGGCAACCAGTCAGAAGTCCGAGTCACCACAGGCCCAAGTCCGAAAGCGAAAAACAGAATGCCCCACAGCGGCGAAAAAATCAGCGCCCACTGCCAAGCCACCACCTGTCCCGGCTTCCGAGGCTGAGCCGCAAACCCGCAGATGACGCCGCCAACCACCGACGTAATTAAGGTTAGAACCCACTGTTCCCTCGGCAAACCGGGAACCACGCGGCATCCGCCCTGACGCAAACAGCCTTCTATCGACTCCAAAGATTCAATAATCGCTCGATCTTCGCCATTGTCCCGCACAAAAAATTGATTACCGTAGCGGGTTTGCAGTTCCACCCAAAAAGTGCGCGGCAGCAGCGGATACAGCGAGTCGCCCACATTAAAATTGAGCAAATTGCCCCCTCGCGGGTCAGCAACTAATAACACACTCTTGTCATCTAGCCCCCAATAGCTTTTGACAGCCAAACCGGGCGTGCGATCGTACTGAGTCAGCACTCGCAATTTCCAACCGGTTTCGGCTTCAAATGCCTTTAAATTTTTTGCCAAACTTTGTTCTTCAATATCCGTAAGGGCTTTAGCTAAGTCAATGATCGGCGTCTGAGTTGACGGCAACAAATCGGGATTATTGAAAGCGTGGGCCGCAGGTGCGATCGTCCACACGGACAAAGCCAGAAAAAATGCGGCAACAGAGGCTAGAAATTTTCGCGGGAAAAGCTGTGACATAGGAACTTATAATCCGGGTCTTAATTGTGAATGCTAGCTGGCGGTTTTAACCAAAGGATAAGAGAAAACTCATTTTTCTTTACAATTATTTACTTTACAGGAAGCCGAGAGCAAGGGGAAGGGGGAAAGAGTTTTTGAGAAAGGGGAGGGGGAGAAGGAGAGGGGGAAGGGCCCAGAAATTAGCGATCGAGCTCCTCAAGGGGGTGAGTAATACCAATTTCCTAAAGTCCTGCTACAGATAAGGCGTCTAAAATGAATTCCCATCCCGTCAAAGAAGCAACGACCCCCCCTAGTTTCACCAAAATGGAGGGGGGCTGTACAAATTTCTGAACGATTTTGCGTCATCCTAGCTGTTGAGGTACGACCGCTACAACCCGCATTCTACCGTTTTTTTATGATCTGAATCACACTTTGGGGTAATTTGGATCACTATAACCGCGCAATTGATTGGCTTTACTACGTAATGGGGGTTTCAAACCCTCAAGTTCTCTACCAAACGACTTTCTCACAATGTATCCTGAGAAAATAAATTGAGGAGACATTGGCAATATTATCACTTCAGGATTTTGGTTATGTCGAACCTTAATAAACCAGAAAGAGCCTTCACCTACTTCTAAATCTACAAACACATCATGTTCAAGGGCTAATTTTGAACATTTACGTATAGCATCATCTTCAAGTGCTATTTTTAGAGTTGGTTTAATCTCCACCCAAACACCTAAGTCTTCTATCCAAAAATCAGGTGTATATTTTGTTTCATCTGTAAACTTAAAAGGCTCTTCTCGCTCATACTTCCAACTTAATTCTAAATGTTCAAATATTGAAGCCCAGTCAGCCTCCAAGCTGGATTTGAAATCAACGTTATAGCGCCGTGTTGGTTTTGGTACTATATTTCTAGGCATATTTTATTTTCCTCAGTATGCTATAGATACGCTAACACATTCGGCTCGCAAGAGACTCCCTTGTGCAAGAACCATGGTGCAAAAAGAGTTAGAAAAGTTGACCAGGGAAGTCGTTGCTTCTTTGACGGGATGGGAATTCATTTTAGACGCCTTATCTGTAGCAGGACTTTAGGAAATTGGTATAACATCCCCCAATCGAAAATCAACTGCATCCCCCAATCGAAAATCGAAAATCGAAAATCGAAAATCGACTGAATCCCCCAATCAAAAATCGAAAATCGAAAATCTAAAATTGATTTGGTTTTGCCCCAACCCCGTCACAGAGACGCCGATCGCGATCGCTCACATTAGGATTAGTTCTCAGATAATCTCCCACCCAATCGCAGCCCCTCACCAGCAAATCGTCAAGATCCAAATTCCACAAAATCACCCGATTATCCCGGCCAGCAGAAGCCAGAACCTTCCCATCCGGGCTAAAACTCACGCTCATCACGCTATCCTTGTGACCCGTCAAAGTTTTCAGCAAAGTCCCGCTGCGACTCCAAAGCTTCACCTTATGATCGTAACTACCCGAAGCAACCAACAAACCATCCGGGCTAAAACCCACGCTAGTCACGCTGTCGCTAGAACCCTTCAGCAGCGTCGCCACCAAAGTCCCGTCTACCTTCCACAATTTCACCGAATTGTCGTAACCAGCCGAAGCCAGCATTTTGCCATCAGGGCTAAAAGCAACCCCCAACACAAAACTGTTGTGAGCTCCTTCAAAAGTTCTTAGCAAACGACCATCCCGATTCCAGAGTTTGAGAGTACCATCATCGCTGGCAGAAGCCAGCATCGAGCCGTCGGGACTGAAAGTCACCCCAGTCACCCAGCCTGTGTGTCCCGTCAAAGTCTTAATCAACCTGCCGTTTCTAGTCCAGAGTTTCACAGTCTTATCCTTGCTAGCCGTTGCCAGAACCTCGCTGTCGGGGCTAAAACTCACGCTCATCACGCTGTCGGTGTGGCCGTCGAGAGTGAAAAGCACAGAAGGCGAACACGGGAATAGCGGAGCCGAAGGACAAGGGAGAATATTATTCATGCCATCTTCTGTCAAACTCCACACCTTCACAGTTTT
The DNA here is from genome assembly GCF_036704705.1 of Microcoleus sp. K1-B1. Taxonomy (NCBI): domain Bacteria; kingdom Bacillati; phylum Cyanobacteriota; class Cyanophyceae; order Oscillatoriales; family Microcoleaceae; genus Microcoleus; species Microcoleus sp. K1-B1. The sequence goes on from NZ_JAUBSH010000027.1 coordinate 41,761, forward strand.
GTCGTAACTCCCAGAAGCAAGTAGCTGGCCGTCGGGGCTGAAACTGACGCTGGCGACTCTCTGAGTGTGTCCTTCCAAGGTTTCCAGCAAAACCCCCGTGCGGCTCCAGAGTTTGATAGTGTTGTCCGTAGAAGCAGAAGCCAGCCTTTGGCCGTTGGGGCTGAAAGTAACGCTTTGCACCCGGTTTTGGTGTCCGTCGAGGGTTTTGAGTGGCACGTCATCGAGTCGCCACAGCCTGATAGTTTTGTCAAAACTTGCCGAAGCCAAGGTTTTGCCTTCCGGGCTAAAACTCACCTGAGTAACTCGATCGGCGTGTCCCTCAAAAGTTCTCAGTAAGCGACTCTCTGGTTTAATGTTGCTAGCATCGGTTGGGCGTTTGTCGCCAACACCAGCAAGATTCCAGAGTTTGACAGTCCCGTCTGCACTTCCAGAAGCAAGTGTTTGACCGTCGGGGGAGAAACTGACACCAAATACCCACTTGCTGTGTCCCCGCAAAGTTGTTAACAGTTCACCTTTTTTTGCTGGTTTTGAATTTTCTGTTGGTGGGTGTTTGAGTGCCGCGATGCTCCAGATTTTCACCGTTTTATCTTCACCCGCACTGGCGATCGTTTCACCATCGGGGGAGAAACTGACGGTGTAAATTTTCGAGGGTTGTCTGTTTTCGCTGTGCCATAAATTAGCGATTAACCTGCCGTCCGAACTCCACAGTTTCACACTACCGTCATCGCTCGCCACAGCGATTATTTTGCCGTCGCGGCTGAAGCTTAGCCAATTTACGGGAGCAAATTGTTCGATCGTTCGCAGCAGCGTGCCGTCGGTTTTCCAAAGTTTGATAGTTTTATCAGTAGAGCCAGTGGCGATCGTTTGACCGTCAGAACTAAAAGCAACGCTGGTAACGCTATTAGTATGCCCTTTGAAAGTAGCCAGCAAACTGCCGTCTGTTTGCCAAATTTTGACAGTTTTATCTAAACTTGCCGAGGCTAGGGTTTTGTTGTCGGGACTGAACGCTACACAGGAGACGCTGTTAGTGTGGTCTTTGAAAGTTGCCAGCAAACTGCCGTCGCGTCGCCAAAGTTTGACTGTTTTATCTACACTGGAAGAAGCTATTGTTTCGCCGTCTGGACTGAAGCTAAGACCCCAAACTACATCGCCATGTCCTTCCAAGCGGTTGCGTTCTTTGACTCCATAAACTGCCTGCTGGAGGGCAGCCGAAATCAGAATTTCGGTGTCTTTGAGAGTATACATTTGTTGGGAGTGTTCGATCTGTTTCCACTTTTTACCAGCTCTCAAACTTTCCATCATGGCGTCAAATTTGTTGTTTGAGAAATAAAGTGCTTCAGAAGCTGCTGTCAGGGTACTGATTTCGGCTCGCTGAGTTTGAGCGACAGCTAGCTGTTTTTGACCCACAGCCCGCCACCAAAAATTTACGGCGGCGATGGTGGAACTGGTGAGCAGCATGACGCCGATCACTGCTACTCCCAGCAGTTGTTTGAGAAAAGTATTGGCTCGGTAGAGCTGTGCTTGACTCATTTTTTTGTCTGCTTCTGCTTTGTGCAGTCTGGCTTCTAAGCCGAATCTTTGGCGAATCGGTCGCACTAAATAGTCGTGTACCAATTGATAGCGGTCTTCTGGCGCTTCCCGTAGCAGAAATAGCAAACCGTGACCAACTAAAATGTCTAAAATTAAGTCGAGGTTGTCGGTTTTATTGGGTCGGCTTTCAGGGTCTTTGGCGAACTGTCGCTGTAGGGAAATTCTGTTTCTGCCGATCGCCGATAATTCGGTTTCGCGGGCATCGGCTGGCTGTGGGCCTGTAACTAACGAGAGTTCGTGTTTGGTTTTTATCAGTCTTACGCCTCTTTCATCTGTCAGGGAAAACAAGATTTTCCAAGCCGCGTCTTCGTTAACCAGGCCACAGTCAGAGATGACTCTTTCGAGCGATCGTTTCACTAATTCTGCTTTGGGATTGTCCCCCAATTGCTGGTATTGTGCTAGATTGGTAATACCTTCTTCTTGCAGTTGCGCTCCTACTACCTGCAATTCGATTGGTCGCACTTCTTGCAGTTCGTCTGCTAAATCTTCTACGAAGGCATCGATCAGTGCCGGCTCTAAATAAAATTCCGCTCGTTCTGTTAAGTGTCCGATGACAGCCCGCGCGTCTTTGATAGAAAAACTCCGCAGTTGGTAGCGGATACTTTTGTCGAGAATATTATTGTTAATAGCGTCAAGATTTGGGAAGCGATCGCAATCTAGTAAGTAGTGCAAATAATCTTCGCGCAAGCACAGAATTATTTTGACATAAGGCAAATTCAAAAACAAGCGCAAAAAATTATAAAAAAGTTGTCTTTGTGCCACTGAAGTCGAAACAAAGAAAAACTCTTCAAATTGATCGAAAATCAGCACAGTCAACAAATTATTGGTGGCATTTTCGCGCAACTGCTCTATAATAAAAGAAGAGACTTCCGAGCTGCGAGCAGGAATAACCGAGCAACTTTTTTTATTGATTTCCTGTAGTCCTTTGGAGATTAATTTACTTTCCTCTTCGGCTTGTTTGTCGTACAGTGCGCTGTTCAAAGCATTTTCTAACTCCACCAGCCAGTCGGTGTAAACTTTGACTACTACGGGCAATGTATCCCGCGCGCCCGGAGTAATATTTTTCAAAGCTGGTACTAAGCCGGCATTGACTAGAGAACTTTTCCCGACTCCGCTGGGCCCATGAATAATAGTTAATTTATGGTCATCCCTGCTAATTCTTTCTAGCAAGCTATTGATATCTGTTTGGCGCGAGTAAGCTGTCATTTCCGCTGCGATGGCAGCTTGGTTTTGAGCTGAGGGGCCCGAAGGATTGACGGCTTGGCGCTGCTGCTGCAATTGGCTGGCTCCGATAAAAGCTCTAAATCCGTATTGATATTCGATCGACCGCTGGGTTTTTTTAATCCGAAACGCTTTAAGATACTCTCCCTGCTCGAAATAAACCGCTTGCAGTTCCGTCAAAATATCGATGTAAAGTCGGGGGTCGTACTTCGGCTCGCTTTGAGATTGAGCCAACTCCAAAGAATGAACCGCCGCTTCCCACTGGCCTAGCTGCCGCAAACTTCGGGCTAAAAGTAAAAGATAGGAACTCCTGTCGGATTTGGGATGTTGGATTTTAGATTTGGGTTCGTTACTTAACTCGTTAGATCCCACAAATTCTGGATAATTTCCCTCAAACCCCAATCTCAAATCTTCAATCAGCAATCTCAAATCATTAGGCGTTTGATCCAAAATCGCCAAAGCCAACTCGGCTAGCTGGCGGGCGTGACTCCACCTCGACTGTTGCAGGGCAACTTCAGCCAAAAAGCCGTAATCTTGAGCTAGTTGGCTGGGAGTACCGTAAGTGAAGTGCAACTGCAAAGAATTTTCCGCTAATGCTTGCAACTCTCCCCAAGCTTTCAGGCGCTGCAGCACTTCTCCGAGGTGTGCTGTCACCTCAGCTACCAATTCCGGGCGTGAGGCAAGGGAGAAAGCGTTTCTAGATTGTTCCAGGCTAATCCAAGCTTGTTCCCAGTGCTGGCGGTTGGCAACCGGGTTTCTGGCTGCTTGCAAGCGGTGACAGAGGGCTATGTGAAACAGCACTATGCCTTCTCTCTCTAAAAATAAAATTTTGGGGACAGGATTCGACAAGGAGGAGAAGGTTTCTGGGTTTTCGGAATGTTCCAAGTTTTCCAGTTCCCAGTTGCCCGTTTTCTGCTGCCAAAATACTAAACTTTCTTGGTAGTGAATTAAGGCAGTTTCGGTTTGGTCGCTGACATAGTAATCTCGACCGAGAACGAATTGCAGGCTGGCTTTGAGGGCGGGTTCTAATTCTTCACCGCGATTTTGTAAATCTCTTAAAGCTAATTCTAGTTCTCGGCGTGACAAAGAGCCGATCGCCAAATCGAAGGTATTGCCAGGACTCAATGGCGAATACGAGTGGACATCTGATTGTCGTCGGTTTTGGGGCCCTGAGTTAAAAGTTAGAAAGCGTTCTCCAGCGCTGATTTCGCGCTCCAGACCGCGTTTTTCGCACGGGGTTTCGCAGGTCTCACAATTAGCTATGGTGCTGACGTTGCTGCTGGCGAGTTCTTGATTGAGTTCGCCTATTTTAAATATAGTATCGGCCCGCCTAGCGAGGAAATTAATTAATTCGTCAACGCCCATTTCAAATTTAATTGTGGCGGCGGCCCAACTTTTGAAATCCGGGGCCAGACGAATCATTTTGGTCACGATGTCATCTGTTACCCACAAAATCACTGGGCAGGAAAAATTTTTGCGAAATTCGTCTCGCACTTGATTGGTAGAAGCCATCAGTTCGTCGATCGCTACTACTGTTTCTAAACCGAATACCATCAAAGCCGAGGCGGCATCGACAGGCGAGTACCCCTCCTGGAAAGTGCTTGCCTGCAGAGTAGTGTAAAGGGTTTTGACTGAAGCTGGCAGGACGATATCTTGAATTGGAACTGGGGACACTTCTCGCAGCCGCTGCGCTATTTGCTGCCGCAACTGCTCGTAGTTGCAGCGCACCAAAATTAGCGAGAATTGGTGTTGAGACATTGTGATGGATCTGACCAGAGTTTTGAGCGAGCGCTCGTTGTAGTTTGCAGTTTCTTGTACCTTAATTAGATCGGTCATGCGTGCACCTCTTTTGCATTAATCAATTACCTAACGCTCGCCAATCGTGACTGAAAGCGTATCTACTTAGATATCGCCGTCTCTGTCTGACGCTTTATCTCTGTATAAATACGTAGTTTTCCGTACTTGTCCTATCAATACTTACATAGTTATTAGATCCAATGTAAAGATATCATACCTCTCAATCTCAGAGAATGCTAGACTTCCAATAAAAATTTAATGTCACCCTTAGATTTTTTGATTCAGCTATATATAAAGGACTACCGATCACAAATAGCCAACTGCTAAGTTCACGATCATACTGACGGCTAGCTATTAGTAAACAACTCCGATATATCTGTAGCAGGCATTTAGCAAAACAGAAAAAAAAATGTCCTCCGGGATGGGATTATTTTAAATTAAGAACAACAGGTAAAAACAGACATAGGGGGTCTGGCATTGCAGATATGAGAGTTGAAAGTGGGGAAAGTCCTTAGTGGTGGCAAACTTTTACACGACAATAACATTCACCGCCTATAGCCAGCATTCAACAGAAATCAGCCAGTGGCAAAAACCGCTGACTGATTTCTGTATTGGATGGTAAGATTTCGGAGTTATGAGCGAGGAATTTTCAGTTAAATAATTTCTAAGTCCCTCGTGGTTAAGGGTTCTCAGAGTCACAAAGCTATCTCAAAAATCCCAACTATTTTGGCTCACTGCGCTGCAGCCACTCCTTATATTTTCTGGTTTCTGCTAGGGCTGGATTAATCCCAAACCAACGACCTTCTTGATCGCGGTATTCAAAGACAAACATACTTCGCAACAAGATTTGAGACTCTTCTTCGCCGGTTACACTTTGTCGCTTGACGACTTGAAACAGCAATTCCCATTCCAGGTCATTGATGGCTCCCAAAAGGTCATCGCGATATTCTTGAATGACACTTTCGAGGCATTCGCGAGAGAAGGGAGGGTCTTCGTGCTGCAAACAGCTATACAAAAGCATCAGTAGATTGCGAACATGACCGCCACTAATCCGACAAAGCCGATCTAAAGTTTCGGGAGAGTCAAACACCTGGGAAATCAAATCGATGCGTTGATGGGGAGCAACTGCGGGGAAAGCTCTAGCTAATACTAGCTGCCGCAGCAGTGCCATTCCTTCGAGGTGGTCTTCGCCCGATCGCACTTGCACTGGTACCATCGGCATCACCTTGGGCTTGACTCCAAATCGACTGGCGAGGCGGCCGAAGTCGTTGGAAAAAATCAAAGTCAGGGGAATCGTGTAGACGACATGGCAATTAAGTTTTTTCAACTGTTCGCCACGGTCTAAAAACAGGTATTCTGGCTGGGTGCGTCCGCTGGGTTTGAGGGAGGCGTCGAGGCGATCGAGGTTGTCAACGATGACTGCGAGCCCTTTTTTGCCTTGGTGCTTAAGTTCGGCGTTAGCTTTGTTGAGGAGTTCTTCGTTGATCGACTGCAAAATGCTGTTGGTGCGGGGTTCGAGATATTGCCTGAGTTGCGATCGCAGTTTGGGAGAGTCTTTAGTTTTAGCAGTCACTCTAGCAATGCCTACAGATAACTCGGCTTCCGCTGACAAATCTATGGGAGTCTGCAAAAATTCTGCCACTTCTGCAAACAGATTTGTAAAATAGCTCGGTCTGAGTTTGATTTTAGCGGATTCCATAGTTTCGCTGACTTGGCGCGCAATGCTCAGCAAAATATCGCTAATATCTACATCCCCCATGTCTAAGTCTTGGGAAGACTCAAAGTAGACAACGCAAAAACCCTCTTGCTCTAACTCAGCTTTCAGTCGAAACAATTCCGTAGATTTGCCACAGCCGATATGTCCTGTAAATAGCTGACAGGTTGGCTCGTTGGGGGAAATGCGGGTAATGGTTCGCTGTAAAGATTCAATGATTTTGCCGCCACGCACGGAACCAAAATCAATGTAGTATTGATAATCCCCTGGGTCTCCCGCAACAAGGGTCTTGCTGGGGTTGCAGGCTTTATAGAATCTGTCTAATTCGAGTGCGATCACAATTGAAGCCGAATAAAAGTTAAAAAGTTAATCGAAAGTCTAAACTTTCTTTAGTTGAGTTTAGTTTGATTTGTAACCTTTTGCCCTGTGGGGTAATGCCCTAAATACCCAAAGAACCTTGATCTGGCAAGGGGTTTTCCCGGCGCTGGAATTGGGAATTTTTAATTAATAATTTTTTATTACTTAGCGGGATCAGTGATATTACTGATATTGGCAGGAGTCTGGGTAAATTGGCGGGGATCTGGTTAAATGGTAGGGGAAAACAGGGCTCAAGAGAGAGAGAGATTAAACAGTTTTGAATTTGTGCTAATCCTTAATTACTATATTGTCAAGACGTAGATGGCTAGTTTTGGAGCGGTTTCTCAAACAGAGTTAGGGCGCAGGCGCCAAAAGTTGCGGCAGCAGAGGCGCGCTCGATTGGCGGCTGTTGTGTGGCAAATGCTGGCAGCGAGTGCAATGGCTGGAGGTTTGCTGTGGTGGATTGCTCAGCCGGCTTGGTTGATTGCCCGATCGGAACAAGTGAAGGTGGAGGGAAATCAGTGGCTGTCGGATAAGGCGGTGCGGTCTTTGGTGCCGCTGTCTTACCCGCAGTCGCTGTGGGGAATTCAACCGCAGGCCCTGGCCGAAAAGCTGGAGTCAACGGGGCCCATAGCCCAAGCGAAGGTGACTCGTAACTTGTTTCCACCGAGTTTGACTATAGAAGTGGCAGAACGCTTGCCGGTGGCGGTGGCGCAGCCGAATACGGTGTTGAGATCGAACAGTGACAAGGAAAAAGTGGGGTGGCTGGACGCTCGCGGAGGTTGGATGCCGTCGGATAGTTATACTGCTGTACGATCGCAGAATAGTTCGATCGGGCCCGGCAGCATTCCGGGAACGCAGCCTCAGCGTTCTTTGCCCACTTTAAAAGTCATCGGGCCTTTGGAACAGTATCGCGCCTCTTGGCCGAAGTTTTACCAAGGACTCAGCGGCTTGACGGTGAAAGTGTTTGAGATTAATTGGCAAAACCCGAACAACTTGATCTTGAAAACAGAGATCGGTACCGTACACTTAGGGCCGTACAGTTCCAAGACTGCGGAGCAACTTAAGGTTTTAGACCGAATGCGACAATTGCCAAAACAGATAGATTCAAGCAAAATAGCCTACATTGACTTGAAAAATCCTGCTTCGCCGATCGTCCATTTGCCACAACTCCCCGGCAGTTTGGAGAGTTCCACTCCCGCACCCACTCGCGCCCGAAATTGATCCTCTGTCAACAGAAGGTAGAAGGTATCGATCGATAGGCAGAATTTTTGCCCACCAGGATCGATACGCAGGGCTGCAAATAAGGACACTTGTTTGATATCGAGTCGGGAAAAAAAATCTGATTTTTCTTTCCATCCCGATGGGGGAGGCTAGTATCAACTTTTTTTCTTTCTGACGCAGCGTACAAGCGCCCGGATTGGGGTCAATCGAGGTCTCAGCTTTGCAAAGCCGGCAAAATCCGAGATTGCTAACATTGAGCATCGATCTGTGTTAGTTTTTCGCGCAACATAGCCTATAGTTGATCGTGAATTGGCGTTTAGTTAACAATTTCGCGCCCTCGTGCCCCACACTAATTTGGTAATCCCTATCGGTGGGGGGATATAAGGTAGTTATAAACGAAACGCCCTGCGATCAATATTTACTACAAGCAAGTGAGGGAATAAGGCGATTAACTATATCACAATTTCTCCAGTTTTCTAAGAAAATTGTAAATTCTGTTAGAATTCGATGGAAGGTTGCACAATGCTCAGTTTGACGTACACATACCGAATTTATCCAGATGCCAGTCAAGAAGCCAAAATGCTTGCTTGGATGGAGATTTGTCGCAAAGTTTATAATTACGCTTTGCGAGAGCGAAAAGACTCGATAGCATCGCGTAAGTGTGCGATCAACGCTTGCAGTATTCATTCTGAGTACATCATTCCATCTGACGCAGCGTATCCTGACTATTACAAACAACAGAACGCCCTGACAAGAGCGAAAAAAGTAAATCCAGAACTCCAAGAGGTTCAATCGCAAGTTTTACAAGATGCCTTGAAGCGACTTGATCGGGCTTTCAAGTTTATGAAAGAACGTGGTTTTGGGTTTCCTAGATTCAAAAAGTTAGGTTCGTATCGGTCGTTTACTTTCCCTCAGTTCAAAGACTATCCATTGATAGGAGTACAAATAAAGCTGCCTAAGATTGGAGCAGTGCCAATTAATTTGCACCGCGCCATCCCAGATGGGTTTGTCATTAAACAAGTGAGGGTAATCAACAAAGCATCAGGATGGTACACTCAATTGATTTTGCAGTGTGATGTCTCTGTTCCCGATCTCATGCCTCATGGTTTGTCTATTGGCATCGATCTGGGATTGGAGAAATTCTTGGCTGTATCTAACGGTAAGTTACTCTCAAGACCACGTTTCTTTGTAGACTTGGAAAGCAAGCTTAAATGGCTGCAACGCAAGCTGAGAAACAAAACTAAGGGTTCTGCTAACTACCGCAAGATCCAACACAAAGTCCGCCTTCTGCACGAGCGCATTCATGATCTCCGTAAAGAGTTTCATTTCAAAACAGCTCATGCTTTATGCGATTTGGGAGTTGGAATGATTTTTGCTGAGGAGTTGAATCTCAAAATGATGAGTCGCGGGATGCTAGCAAAACACTGTCTTGATGCTAGTTGGGGCGGATTCCTCGATATCCTATCTTGGGTTTGCTGGAAACGTGGCGTGTACTTTGCTAAAGTTGACCCCAATGGCACTAGCCAAACTTGTCCTCAGTGTTCCACTCATACAGGAAAGAAAAAGCTGTCCGATCGCATTCATGCTTGTCATGAGTGTGGATACACAACAGACCGCGATGTTGCTGCTGCAATGGTAGTAGAACAAAGGGGTCTTGCCGCTGCGGGACTCGCAGTCAAGTTGCCTGTGGAGGTATAGTTATCGGGGACTTCGGTCTAGATACGACCAATGAAGCAGGAATGCCCATCTGTGAATTTGGGAAGCCTACACGCTCATTTGGTACTCCAAATCGGTGTATGGAGGATGTCACCAAGCTGTAATCTACTACCCCCAACTGTAATGAAGCTTAATAATAGACAGGGGTCTGACCAAGACAGTCCCCCTTCGGAAGAAGTAAAAAATTTTCCGGTGGCTGCAGATTCCGCCAATCCGTTTAGACGCAAGTCTGGTTATGTAAATGTAGATAGTATTGATATCGATCCTATGGTCAATCCCAAAGACATAATGCCCAGCAGTGCTGCCAAAATCAAAGTAATTGGCGTCGGCGGCGGTGGGGGCAACGCCGTTAACCGGATGATTGCTAGCGAGGTTTCTGGTGTCGAGTTTTGGTGCGTGAATACAGATTCCCAAGCTCTGGTTCTCTCAAATGCTCCGAAACGCTTGCAAGTCGGACAGAAGTTGACGCGCGGTTTGGGGGCGGGGGGCAATCCGGCGATCGGTCAAAAGGCTGCGGAGGAATCCCGCGACGAGGTTGCTAATGCTCTGAATCATGCGGATTTGGTATTTATCACAGCCGGCATGGGCGGCGGTACGGGCACGGGCGCGGCTCCGATCGTGGCTGAGGTGGCTAAGGAAATGGGCGCCTTGACTGTGGGCATAGTGACCCGGCCTTTTACGTTTGAGGGACGGCGGCGCACCAGCCAAGCTGAGGAAGGGATTGCGGCTTTGCAAACCCGGGTGGATACGCTGATCGTAATTCCTAACGACAAGCTGCTGTCTGTGATTTCCGAACAAATGCCGGTACAAGAGGCTTTTCGAGTTGCTGACGATATCCTGCGCCAAGGCGTTCAGGGTATTTCTGACATTATTACTATTCCCGGTTTGGTGAATGTTGACTTTGCTGACGTGCGGGCAGTAATGGCGGATGCGGGTTCGGCTTTGATGGGCATCGGCGTGGGTTCTGGCAAGTCGCGGGCTAGGGAGGCTGCGATGCAGGCTATTTCTTCGCCTCTGCTGGAAGCTTCGTCTATTGAGGGCGCTAGAGGTGTGGTGTTTAACATCACTGGCGGTACTGACATGACTCTGCACGAAGTGAATGCGGCGGCTGAGACGATTTACGAGGTTGTCGATCCGAATGCCAATATTATTTTTGGAGCGGTGATTGACGAGCGGCTTCAGGGCGAAATTAAGATTACTGTGATCGCTACTGGTTTTTCGGGAGAAATTCCGGCGCCTCCGACTCCGGGGCGGACGCAAAATGTTAATGCTCCTTGGCGGGCTGCAACTGTGCCGACAACTCCTGCTCAACAGACGCCCGATCCGAAAGCGAAACCGCCGCAGGATTTGGGATTGGATATTCCTGAGTTTTTACGCAACCGTCGCCCGCCAAGATGATTTTAGATTTTAGATTTTAGATTTTGGATTTTGGATTTTGGATTGAATCTCCAATCTCCAATCTCCAATCTCCAATCTAAAAAATCGAAAATCTCCAATCTAGAAAATCGAAAATCTCCAGTCTTCAATCTTCAATCTAAAATCTAAAATCTAAAATCCAAAATTTCCAGGGTTTGACCTGGTTCGGGTTCGAGGAGTTGGGTGGAGAGTCCCGATTTTGCTAGTAAATCGCGAAATTCGGGGATGCTACCGACCGATCGCACTAACATTGGTAAAATGCCTGTGGCTCGGATGTCTCCCGCCGCTGTAGGCAGAAAAAACCTAGGTTTGAGAGTTTGGGCGAGGCTGAGGGCTTCCGAAGGGCCGATGATGACTTGTCCGAGGAAGGGGAAGATTTGACCGATGACTGGGGCGATCGCTACGTCTACTGTGTCTATTTTCTGTTTAACTTTGTCTAATGGCGGTAAGTGCGGTTCGTAATAAAGTGTCTCGCCGCTGCTTAAATCTTTTAGCAAATAGCCGTTTTCTTCTTGTCCGGGCTGGACTTCGGCTCCGGGTACGGCTGTAATTTGTAACTTTTCTTGATAATTAAATTCTTGCCAATTTGCTAAAGATGTGATATTGGTGTAGCCTAAACTGCTGAGGACTTTGGTGGCGGTGGGTGAGGCGATCGCGGGAATTGTGCGATCGAGCTGTTCGAGTGTTGGTCTGTGGCAGTGGTCGTCTAATCCTTGGGAAATTAGGATGAGGTCGATCGGCGGTAAGCTGCTGGGAGTGAAGGCGACGGGGGTGTTGTGGTAGGCGGTGAACAGCCAGGGTTGACCGTAAAATACGAGGGGATCGACCAGCCAGGGATCGACGAGGATGGTTTGGCCTGCAATGTGGAAGATCCAAGAGTTGAGGTCGATTCGGGTAATTTTCACAGTTGTTTGCAATAATTCTTTACATTTGGTTTAATCATAGCTAATTTTGTTTGGGAATTTTAACCCCTTCGGAACCACAGGCGGGACGCCCGTGCCACGGGGAAGCACAGGCGGGACGCCCATGCCACGGGGAAGCACAGGCGGGACGCCCGTGCCACAGATATGATTGGGATTTGTCTGGTTCAAGTTGGCGTTTATCTGGGGTGGAAGAAGATGATTAAATCAAAGATTCCTGTGGCTTTGACTGTGGCTGGATCTGATAGTGGCGGTGGGGCTGGGATTCAGGCGGATTTGCGGACTTTTGCGTTTCACTGCGTGCACGGTACGAGTGCTTTGACTTGCGTGACGGCTCAAAATACTTTGGGGGTGATGCGAGTTGATGCTTTGTCTGCGGAGGCTGTGGCGGCTCAAATTGAGGCGGTGGTTGGGGATATTGGGGTAGATGCTGTGAAGACAGGGATGCTGTTGAACCGGGAAATTATGGCGGCGGTGGCTTTACAGGTGGAAGCTTTGGGAATCGGGAATTTGGTTGTCGATCCGGTGATGGTTTCACGATCGGGCGATCGATTGATTGATGAGGGGGCGATCGCATTTTTGCGGGAGGTTTTGATTCCTTTGGCTGCTGTCGTGACTCCCAATCGGTTTGAAGCTCAGATTTTGAGCGGTTTGGAGATTGTTTCTCTAGATGATATGCGATCGGCGGCGCAACAGATTTACCGTTTGGGCGCAAAGGCTGTTTTGGTGAAAGGTGGCGGGATGGCGGGAGATTTGCGGGGGATTGATGTTTGGTTTGATGGTACGCGGTTGGATGTGTTGAAGACTGAGAATGTTGATACTGGGAATACTCACGGGACTGGTTGTACTTTGAGTGCTGCGATCGCCGCTAATTTAGCTTTGGGTAAAGATTTGTTTACAGCGATAACATTGGCTAAGGATTATGTTACTACTGCTCTCAAATATGCTTTGGATATTGGGGAAGGCCAAGGGCCAGTAGGGCATTTTTTCCCCCTGTTACAGAAGTAATAAGTTATTTGTTACTTGTTTGAGTCTGCTAATAATATCAAATCCACGATTCATCGAAATTATTCCTCTCTCTCTTCTCTTCCTCTGTGTTCTCTGCGTACTCTGCGGTTAAATCATTCCGATCCAACCGGAATTGATATAACCAATAACCTGAGTGAACCGCCAACAGTCAACAATCAGTTAATTTCTTAATTTCTCAGGCGATAAAGCGATCGCCACCAAGTCTTCAATTTTCTTAATATTCGGATCGCCCGCTAAATAACCAATCCCTCGGTGCAAGTGCAGGCGAAATTGTTTGGCTAGAGTTTCTTTTTCTGTGCCTAAATTGTCTTGGTGACAGCGCTGCTTGAGGGCCATTATCAGGATATCGGCCATGTCGCCGCCGAAAACATCCCAGCTTAATTCGACGTTGCTGTCGCTGGGAATTGGTACTGGCGATGGGATGCTGGGCTCGGCGAGCGATCGGCAAAATCCCCACCTGCATAGAATATTCCACTGATCGATTTTGGTCGATCGTTTCAGTTTTGATAGTTGGTCTTTGCCTGTTTGGGAGAGGCGGATGCGATCGACTGGTGGTTCCATAGGTTTAAGATTTTTTGGTATATTGTAAAAAGTGTTAATGTTGGGGAAGCAAAGCCTCTAGATAACCCGAAATAATTAACATTTTTTTACACGGCGCGACTTGATAAAAAGGTTGTTTTTTGGTATTGTGATTGTAGTAGGATTTATCCTTAATAATGGGATGGTGGCAAAAATAAAATTTTCGCAACCATCCCATTATGCTATATATACTACCGCAACTCCCCAGCAAAGTCAAGGGGGTTGCGGCTATTTTTTAGGGCGAATTTTTATTCCCAGAAGTAACCTTTTTCGACGGTGGTTTGGTGTTTGGCGGAGTCGTATTTGAGGAGGTAGCTGTGGGCGATCGCCTCTAATTCTTGGAGTTTTTCGTATTCTACTTTTCTAATTTCCGTGTCGGTAGAAAGCAGGATGACTTGGTGGCTGGCCGAGGGGAAATAGCGTTCCACTAGGTTGTTTCTGTGGGAGGAGTCGAGGCGGCCCAAGGGAGTGTCGATCGCCACTGGCAATTGTCTCCCGGATACTCTCGCCAATCCCCACAAAAAGGCGATCGCCAGCAATTGTTTTTCCCCGGCTGAAAGTCGGTGTTTGGGTACTGGTTTGCCTTCTGGATCGTAAATGGAGAGGCTAAATGTTTGAGTGTCGATCGCAACTCTGTGCACGAGGTCGGTTTTGTGCAACAGGTAGCGGAAACAGTCGGTAATTTCTATTTCGAGTTTGTTGAGTTTTTTGAGGGTGAGTTTTTCTTTAAAGAGTTTTAGGGTAGCTTGGGCTTTGGCGATCGAAGCGATGACGTGTTGGCTGTTTCTGATGGTAATGAATTCGCTGCTGTAGTTTTCTAATTCTTTTTGGTTTTTGGCTAATTCTCTCTCTAATTCATCGACGCGGCGGTTGGCTGATTCGCAGGCTGCGGATGCGATAGCGACTGCTTTTTGCGCTTTCCTGACTTCTTCTTCTAGTTTTTCGTAGGCTTCGGGGGAAGCTGCGGCTGCGAGTTCTCTGTCTGTGAAGTCGATTTCTGATTCGATGTTTTTGATTTCTTCTATTTGGTCGCGGGCTAGAATTTGCTGGGTTTTGATTTGGTAGCTAAGAAGGTTTTCTAGTTGTTGGATGCTGTTGTTGTCGGCGTTCATCCAGGGCGGGGCGTCTGTTCCGGCTTGCTGTTCTAGTTCTTGGTTTTCTTGGCGGATGAAGTCTTGAATTTTATCTAGCTGTTGGGGATTTAACGAGATTTCCGCGATATAGTTGAGAAGGCGATCGCTTCTTTGTTTGATAACATTTTGGGCAATCTTTGCTTGCTGCTGGCTGGCTTCGGTTTCTGCTTGAATTTTTGCTTCACTTAGCAAGGGCGAAATTAGGGCTAGTGGTAGCGTATTTGATGCCAATTCCATCATGGCTTGACGGCTTTTGTCTGCCTTATTTCTGTAGTCATTTAGCTTGCTGTCTAGCTGACTGCGATCGGCGGCAATTTTGCCGCCTTCTGAAATAAACTTGTCTGATGCTTGTTTCTGATTTTTTTGAGCTTTATCTAATTCGTTTTTAAAGCTGGCTTGTTCTTGCTTAGCTAAGTCTATTTTATCAGTAATTTCCTTAAAAGTTTGTTCGATTTTCTCTAAAGCAGCCAAGTCTTTTTTGCCAGCAATTTCTTTCCGCTTGCGGCCTGCTAATATTTCTAAATCGACGGCGAGGCGTTCTGCTAATTCTAAACCTAAAAGAGATTTAATCGCCCCGACGACAAACTCTGGCGGTGTTTCGAGTTCGGCAAGTTCTTTTACTTGTTCGCCGTCAAACAAAAATAGGTTGGATATTCCGACGGGCAAAAGGGTTTCGATGTATTCGTCCCAGGTGTTAGTAATTGCTTTGTCCGACCACCAATCGCTGACAATTTCGCTGTATATGAGAATGCTTAAATTGTCTTTTATATCTAATTTTTTCCAGTATCTAACTATTTTGAATTGAGTTAATTTGTCGTCTTGGACTTGTTCAAATGTTAGTTCGACGCGGGTATCTTCTAATGGGGGAGTGTGGCGGTTGACGCATTGATTGAGAAAGTCGCTGTAGCTTAAATTGCCTCTGGTGGAACATTGGGCTCTGCCGCCGTAGAGGGCGAGGCGAATGGCGTCCATGAGGGTGGTTTTGCCGCCGCCATTCATGCCGCCAAATAAAATGACTGGGCAGGGATTTCCGTCTTTTTCGGGGCGGAGATTGATGGTTTGGGTGCCTGCATAGGGGCCGAAGTTTTTGAGGACGAGTTCGAGGAATTGCATTGTAGATGTTGTTGAGATGGGATGAAAGTTGGTGGGTGCGATCGGCGTGTCCGACAGTCCGGGGTCGATCTGTGAGTCCCCCAGTACGACAGGGATTGAAATCCCTGTCTCATAGCTGAAGTCCTCTGAAGAGGACTGAAGTTTGTGACTGTTGAATCTGGGTTTTTAGTCGGTTTTAACCGACTTTCGCTATGAGACGGGGATTTCAATCCCCGGCGGGTTTGTGGGTAAGTGCGATCGACTCGATTGGTCGATCGGGGTCGATCTGTGAGTCCCCCAGTACGACAGGGATTGAAATCCCTGTCTCATAGCTGAAGTCCTCTGAAGAGGACTGAAGTTTGTGACTGTTGAATCTGGGTTTTTAGTCGGTTTTAACCGACTTTCGCTATGAGACGGGGATTTCAATCCCCGGCGGGCTTGTGGGTAAGTGCGATCGCCCCCAAAGTCCGAATAGCTGGAGAACCCGCGAGTCGGAGAGTCGGCTAATGTTGTTCAATTAATTCTCTGCCGAATTCGGGTGCCACCGGGTGGGTGGATTGTCTTGATCCGTGATTTGTTCTAAATGGGAATTGGTGGTTTTTTGCAAGTGATGTTCCTTTTGATTTATCACATAAGCGACTGCTGAGTCTAGTTGTTTTTGTCCTAAAGAAAATACTCCGTATCCTTCTTGCCACGAAAATTTATTGGAATTTTGCGAAGTTTGATTGAGATAACGGCTGCTGCTACCTTTAATATTTTTAACGAATTCAGCGATCGATTGTGTCGGAGGAATGGAAACTATTAAGTGGATGTGATTTTCTGTGCCGCCGATCGCATGAAGGATGCAATTGAGGCTGTCTGCTTTGCCGATGATATAAGAGTAAAGTTCGGTTTCTTTTGCGGGAGAGATGAGAGGCTGTCGCTCTTTTGTTGCCCAAACTAAATGATAGTACAGCCGCCACATTGCCATAAAGATTTTTCCTCCTAATTTTTTAGGTTAATTTATCATTTTGTGAGCAAATCCGAGAGTGCGATCGGGGTCGATCGGCGAGTCCGACGATCCGACAGTCCGAGAGTCCGACAGGGATTGAAATCCCTGTCTCATAGCTGAAGTCCTCTTAAAGAGGACTGAAATCGGCGATCGTTTGATTTGGTTCTTCAGTCGGTTTTAACCGACTTTTGCTATGAGACGGGGATTTCAATCCCCGGCGGGCTTGTGGGTAAGCCCAATCTTGCAGAGGACAATCGGGGTCGAGAGTGCGATCGCCGTCGATCGGCGAGTCCGACGATCCGACAGTCCGAGAGTCCGACAGGGATTGAAATCCCTGTCTCATAGCTGAAGTCC
>NZ_JAUBSH010000027.1:58993-76051 GCF_036704705.1 Microcoleus sp. K1-B1
ACTGAAATCGGCGATCGTTTGATTTGGTTCTTCAGTCGGTTTTAACCGACTTTTGCTATGAGACGGGGATTTCAATCACTCCTAGGATCTTCGGGTTAGCCCGATGCCCCAAAGTGCGATCGAGAGGACTGAAATCGGCGATCGTTGAATTTCGCCCTTCAGTCGGTTTTAACCGACTTTTGCTGTGAGACAGGGATTTCAATCCCCGGCGGATCTTCGGGTTAGCCCGATTCCCCAAAGCCCGATCGCCCGATCGACATTATTGACCTAATCTTTGCTATTTTTCTCTTCTACATCGGGAGTAGAAAATTTAATATCCGCCCAAGATAGCTGTCTGCTTTGATTGCTATTACTTTCGAGTTCTTCTTTAAGTTTGGCAATATCAACGGTATCGTTTTTGGCCGAACTGTTGGTTTGGGCGATCGCATCTTTGAATTGCCGAATGTTTTCCGTCGGATTTGCTTTAATATCTTCCACCGCTTTTTTTAAATTGCGTTGATAGTGGGCGTTGCCAATCGCTTCTTCCTTCGATCGCGAACTGGTTTCAAAGCATTTGTCCAAATCGGCGTAAATGCCTGTACGGCGGGGCTTCGTGTAGTATTGGCGTTCTGTATCCAGGAGTTTTGCCATCAATTCGAGGTGCATTTTGTCCTCGCTGCAAATCTCTTCGATCGCAGTCCATTCATCGCTACCGAGGAGTTTTCTTTCAGCGGCGGGACGGGAATCTTCAAAAGGTTCGCCCGTAACTTCTTGGTAAATCCGGGGCAAAGAATCGTCGAATTCGTGCTTTTCTTCCAGCCAAATGCGGCGGATTTCGCTAAGTTCTTCAGGAGTAATTAAGGTGATATCGCGCATTTCTAGGGGGGCGGTTTTGCGGACGTGGGTTTGTGCTTCCAGGACTCGTCTCAGCCAGTGTTCTCGCCAGAATTTGGTGTAGGGCCCTGGGATGGGTTCGACGGAGGTTGTGTCGTCGCCCATGTTGCGTTCAAACAGTTCTACTCTACCGTAAATGCGGCGGAAGTCTCTTTTTGGGCGATCGTCTTTTATATCTAATTCGTTACGAATATCGAGAAGAGGCTGCATCCATTCTTTTTCCTCATCATTTTGAATCATTGCCTCCATTGATTTATCTTGGCTTACCATTGTGCAAACCCAGCAGCCAAAGCGAGAACTGCCGCAGCTAGGGGTAGAAGTATCGACAACTAAAGGACATTCATTGTCTGCTGTTGCACCTCGATACATGGTAAATAAATCTTTGTTGCTATTTTCCCAAGGATTAGGCCACTGATTCAGATAAATCCACACTTCATCAGTTCGCCAATCTTCTATCGGACTATAAATTAGGGAATTAGGCAGACTAGGACTCTGATAAAGCAAAGACTTAATGGAACTAGAATTATTATTTAGACGGTCACTCATGCGACCTATTTCATGTTTCTCCATTGAAACAGCGCGTTTAATACTTTCAGCTTTGCGAGTACCCAATATAAGAATTACTTCTCCATTGATTCTCACCATATCACGAACAAACCGATTAGAAGGAAGGATTTTCAGGCGTTCAGTACACCAGCGAAATCCATGTCTCGGTGCTGGGTAGCCTTTTCCCATCAAGTTTACCCAGAAAGTATCTTTGACATCTGGATAAAGCATATAAGGTTCTATTGGTAGCTGTTGCTCTATAGCAGCAGACTTCATCTGTTTTAATGACTGACGTACCCAAGTAGAAACTATCGGGTTTTCTACAAGTGTATCTGTGGTGATTACATAGATTTTTTTCGTTCTTTTTTCAGGTGGCAATTCTGCTATCGCATACCAGATAAGCTGCACTACCGTAGTGCTGTCTTTTCCGCCGGAATATCCTAAAACCCAAGGTATATCATCTAAACAATATAACTCTTTAATTTCTTTACTTAATTTTTCTATTTCTGCCACTAACTCACTTACACTACGGGGTGGAAAGAGTGGTATTTGCATTGTTTCTGTCATGTCTTCAACCTCAGTTACTTCATTAAGCTCTAAATACATTCAGCCGATGCCATTCTAGCGATTCAAGTCTTGGTAAATCTTGGTCTGAAGCCGGCAGGAGAATAGTTTCACTATGAAAATCTTTCATACATCTGGCATTGGGGGATTCCTCTTCTAAGTCATCAGCGACGATAATTCTGTAATTATCATCTATAGCAAACCAACCCTGGTCAAAAGCCCAATGATGATTTTTACACAATGATATCCCATTATTAATTTGATTATCATAAAACTTTGAAAACGGCTTAATATGTGAACCATCTACAATAGTTTGAGTGAGATTCCTGATGACTTTTAATCGACAAAATGCACACTTGTAATCATATGTATGTACTACTGCTTTCCTGAAAAAAGCATTTCTAACAGCAGATTTTGTTAAATAAAATTTTGGTTCTCCGTCAGCAATTCCTGCTGAGTCTGATAGTTCTCTTTCTGTCTGAGTAACTTTCTCAAAGTCTTGATTAACTTGCAAAATATCTCCAATATCGTCCCTATTTAATGAAAACCATGTCGCAATCAGTGTATCTATTAATTCCGATCTCGAATTTTGGTCTTGAAGTAAATTGAATAATTCATTATCCCAACTACCGTATTCTACAGCTTCTCTTAGCTTGTTAGTGGTCTTAGGCTTTGAACCCTTAAATCCAGACTTTAATGTTTTATGCCAGAAACCATCGCCTTCCAAATGCCAAAATGGATAGTGCAAACCACGATTGTGAGATTCAGAACCTAAGATATCCCAATATTTATTAAACGTTTTAATTAAGTCGTCTGAAACATAAATTCGATTCTCCCTAATTATTCCTTGAGCAATTAGATCGATGATTGATAATAGTAATATTGGCTTATGATTAGCTTGACCACGTTGGCGTGTATTACTGACATTAAGATCGGCAAAACGTTGTCGATAATACGCTAAATTCTTATTTTCGGACTTTTCTCCTGTAGTCATTTTCTCCTCCCGCTAGGATTAAATACAATTCGACCTGAAATTTTACACTATTGTCAACAGAGGGTTAAGCGCCCCAAGGCAAAACCATAATGCAGAAACTAGACAATTTAAGCAGTGTCAACCGATTAAAAAGTGATTTTATAGCCTAGACAGGTGATAATTATATCACTGTCCGCGTGCATCTGCGGTTCTCAAATCCATCCCATCCGCAAACTAAATATGTCCTACAGCGACTTCAAAACCATCGACCAAGCCGTCTCAACCCTGGATCTAACCGTTGAAGACATTCCCCACTTATTCAGCCAAATTACCCCCCTCGCACCTTCAGAACGCCTCACACAAACTCTAGACGAAGCTTTAGACTTAGCCTCAAGTATCAGCACCAAAAAAGCTCGCTCGGAATTAATCATCACTCCCATTCTACTCGAAATCCGGCGCACTTTTAATAACAAAATTGGCTATTTTTCTGGCAACACATTTAACGTAGAAGAGAGCAAAGGATTAACCGGGGCTTGTGACTTTCTCCTCAGCGCATCGAGCAATCAATCATTAGTGACTGCCCCAGTCTTGACATTGGTGGAAGCAAAAGACAACGATATTAGAATAGGATTGGGACAGTGTGCGGCTCAGATGGCAGCAGCTCAAATATTTAATGCCCGCAAAGGGCAAGAACAATCCGCAATTTATGGCGCAGTTTCAACTGGTACAAACTGGAAATTCCTAATTCTAGAAAATCAGTTGTTAAAAATTGATTTGACTGAATATTTTATTACTCAGCTAGACCAAATATTGGGCATTCTTGCAGAACCATTCAGACGCTATTTTAATTAGCATAGTTTTTGGCGGCATTTGGGCGCTGCTGTGCTGCATCTGCGGTTTCCAAACCTAACTTAACCTTCAAATAATCAGTCATCCAACTAACACTCGCCCTCGACTTAGAAATCCCCCCTTTAAACAAAATCCCATTCTCCCAATCAGGATTATAAATCGACCAATCAACCTGCTGCAAAAGGCTCAAACGTTCCTCCCAACTCTCAGGAAAAACCGCCAGCAAAGCCGCCCCAACTTCCCCCAAACTCTCAAGCACAACACTGTGACAGTGTACGCAATCCCGGCGCATTTCCCCCGCCGCAACTTGCTTGTGCAGAACTAATTGCCAATCTGGAATAAAACTGCAAACCGCATTCCAATAACTAACCGCCAGTTGTATTTTTTGAGCAAGTTCTTCCTCTTTCTGTTCTTTTTTGGTGCGAGAACCAGAGGGTTTTGCCTGTTCGCTGCCGTGAATATTAGACAGCAAAGCCATGATAGCACGATCGATCGCACTCAGCGTAAACAATTTGTGCGATCGCCCGTTCAAACTCCCCCTCTCCATCTCCGTCAAACACCGGAAAACCTCAACCTGCTTAACAACAGCCTTCACCACAAAAGCGTGATCGTCCCGGTGGTTGTAAAGTAGACTGAGTGACGCCTCCAAAGGAACTTGAAAATTATTCAAATCAGCAAACATCTGCTGCGATTTTTCCAACCCAATATCGAGAAACAAAATCAGCGCCACCGTCTCATATCCCAACTGCGGATTTTCCCTCAAAGCCATCTCAAAAGCTGCGCGCCGATGCTGTCCGTCATTAATAGTAAACTTAGCATCCATCGGCACTCGCAAGCGACCGATTTTCCGTTCTTCGGCCTCATTTCCCACTGCTTCAAAAGTAATATCCGCATCAATCGAAGCAGCAATAGCCCCACAAGTATAATTTGTAGGATTCTTAACAAAATAATCAGCAATTTCGGGAATCCTAGCTTTGTTAAGCGCGCGTTTCGCCCGCATAGACGGCGGCAATTCTTCAGATTCAAAGGGAAACAATTTCGGCAAAAAACGCACCGGACACATCGACACGTAATATTCGCGGCCTGCTTGAATGCCCCGAATTACCGGCAAAATGTATTCAAAAGAAGGAGTAGACATATTTTAGAATGGGGCATTGGGAATGGGGCATGGGGCATGGGGCATGGGGCATGGGGCATGGGGCATTGGGCATGGGGCATGGGGCATGGGGCATTGGGCATTGGGCATTGGGCATTGGGCATTAATAGCTATTGACTTTTGGCAAAGTTTATGGTAATGAGGTCGGCTATTAGGGCATAAATTAAGTATTTCACAATGTTTTTTTAAAAACAAGTGTTGACATAAACTTTAATATATGATATTTTTTGAAAAAATAGTCTAATTATCTAAAAACCGCCGATGAATACCAACCCAGCGGATGACCTCGCTAGCAAAATTTTAGAAAAAGAAAATAGCGACAGACAGGAAATCGCACTTTTATTAGATAATTATTTAGGAAAGGACGATCGCATTTTCGTACAAAAAACCCAGATGGGAAACAGCGAAGCATACATCGGTTCAGTCACCCTAGAATGGTTAGACTCTCGCGTCCGTTTCGCCTCCCAGATGCCGCTTTTCCGCCAAAAATTCGACCTCCAAACCAACAACATCGTCCGCGACGACGAAACCATTGACGAAATTATCCAGCGTCCCTTAGATTGGTCGCGGCAAGCCACCCTAACTCAATACTTAGCCGCCCGAAAATCGCACAAATTCCCCGCAGTTTTAGTAGTCGTCAGTCCCCCGTGGGTAGACAATCCTCTAGCCGAGGAATGGGATAAAAATGGCGTAGCAACCAAATCCGCGACTGAATTTACATCCTTTGATAAAAACGAGAACTTAGGGCTTTTGAATGTCTCTCAAAAAGTCTCAATTTTTGCCTTAGACGGCCAGCATCGGCTGATGGGAGTTCAAGGTTTAATGAGTTTAATTAAAACCGGAATCCTGCAAAGATACAACAAAAATAAAAAACCTGTCGGCGCTGCAATTACTCTGGAAGATTTAGCAGAAGAGTATCAAATCGACCCCGAAACAGTGTATAAATTAGCTCACGAAAAAATCGGGATTGAGTTTATTCCGGCGGCGGTAGCGGGGGAAACGCGACAGCAAGCACAACGGCGGGTGCGATCGATCTTTGTGCACGTTAACCTAATGGCCGTAACGCTGAGTCAGGGACAGCTAGCATTATTGAACGAGGACAACGGATTTGCGATCGCAGCCCGAAAAATTGCCGTCACCCATCCCTTATTAAAAGAACAAGATGACAGAAACCCCCGCGTCAATTGGGACAGCGCCACAGTCGCAGCAAAATCAACTGTCTTAACCACATTGCAAGCGCTGCAAGATATGTCAGAACGATATTTAGAATACAAATTCCCCCATTGGAAGCCGGAACGAAAAGGTTTAATTCCCATGCGTCCCGAAGATGAAGAACTGAAAGAGGGAATTGAGGAGTTTAAAAAATTGTTCGATCATTTAGCAACTTTACCCAGCTATCAAAGAATTGAAAGCGGCGAAGAAACGAGTGAATTGCGCCGATTTAGTTTTGAAAAGCCAGGGGGCGAGGGAAATCTTTTGTTCCGTCCAGTCGGTCAAATTGCTTTAGCTAATGCTTTGGGAATTCTAGTATTTAGAAAGAAACTTTCCCTGAAATCTATTTTCGACAAACTCCGCAGATTCGATGTGGATGAAGGATTTAGCCACATGGACAATCCTGAGTCTGCGTGGTACGGGATTTTGTACGATCCGAACAAAAAGCGAATGCTAGTTTCTGGAAAGGATTTAGCGACAAAGTTAATTGTATATTTGGTGGGGGGAATTCAGGACGATATGGAGCGAGCTCATTTGCGGCAAGCGGTAGCGGAAGCGAGGACTTTTGAGGATAAAGCTGTTAGTTTTAACGGCAAGTTTGTGCAGCCGCAAGAGGTAGGATTGCCGCCAGTGCTTAGCTAAGTTTTTATTGGGCAAAGCCAACAGCAACGAAGACTGATAAAGCAGGAAGCAAATTGGTTTTGTATAATTGAATCTGCACCTTACCTAGAACCAGATTATGACCATCGCTGAACAGATTTACGCAATCGTCAAAACCCTTCCCAAAGACCAAGCCAGCGAAATTCTCACTTTCGCTGAATTCGTTTGTGCCAAGCACCTGAGCGCCAACCAACCAACAGACACCGTAGACTCTCCGATTCCTTGGACTGAACTTGTTTTTTCCCTTGCTGGAACTTGGGCAAAAGATTTTCCATCCCTGGAAGATATTCGTGCTGAATCCGGAGAAGATATCCTGCGGGAGAGTCTGTAAATGTACGTTTTGGATACCAACACCTTGATATACTATTTCAAAGGTCAAGGACAAGTTGCTCAAAACCTTGCTAATGTTTCTCCCCAGGAAATAGTCATTTCTACGATCGTCCTTTTTGAGTTGCAAGTCGGCATTGCTAAATCCAATTCGCCGGCCAAACGCACCCAACAACTTCAGCAATTTTTGAGCAGAGTTAACGTTATTCCTTTCGATCGCGATGCTGCTCTTGCGGCTGCTACAATTCGCGCCCAGTTGGAGCAACAAGGTACTCCCATCGGCCCGATGGATGTTTTGATTGCAGGGACAGCCGTAGCCCTCCAAGCGACTCTCGTCACCCACAATGTCAACGAATTTTCTAGAGTTTCTGCACTCCCAATCGCAGACTGGTATTGATTAAAAAACTTCTCACAATCTGGCTTCTTTTAACAAAATAAGTTCGGCTCCTACAGGCAAATGATCGGACTCTGTTGCCTCCAAAACCGAACTCGATTTAGCACCCCAATGCTGTGAATACCAAATATAATCAATCCTGAAAACCGGATAATTTAATCTCCAATTCGACCTTTTTACCAATAATTTAAGTTCCCAACCGCGAGGCCAGGTAAAACCAAACCCAAATCCAGATTTTCGGAAAGCATCTTGCAAGACTTTCTGCACGCTGTCATAGTCTTGAGTTTCGTCGGTCATATTAAAATCGCCCGCGACGATTACTGGCAGAGTTTCTCGCTCAACTCGCTGCACTAAGTCTTGAATTTCAGGCGCTCGTTTGCCATATTGGTAAACTGGAATTTTGAGAAAACGCCCGATTCTATATCTCTTAAACCACGGCCCGGTAGCTTGCATATTGTAAATCACTACTTCTTGTTCGTTAAATTTAATAATTGCCCGTTGCTGCGTTTCTCGATGGCCGGCTAAGTGCAGTATTTCGCTGGATACAATCGGATATTTACTGAGAATTCCTACAGGGGGAGTGCCAATTTGATAGGGGTAGTCTGCTTTTAACCAGGTGAAAGCTCTTTCAGTATGTTTCCTAACGATTTCTTGTAAAAATATAATATCGGGTTTTTGCTTCTGAATCAGTTTAAATAAAGTAGGTGACTGAGTTTTATGCCAACTGAGGTTATGGGATAAAATTTTGATGCTGGGCTGCGAATCTGTGATTTTGATTGGTGTGGGATAAAAGTATTTGACGTGCAGCCAACTTATTAGGAGAATGCAGGCGATCGCAGAAATAATAGTGAACCATCTTTTTTTGATAATTGACAAGCCGATGATAGGAAGCAGGAAAGTTGGGAATAAAATTAAGGGGCTAAAAGTGCTAATTAAGGCAATAATCCACAGTCTATCCCAAAAAATTAGTTTGAGAATGAAATAGCAGATAATAAATACTGAGTAACTGTAAGCGAGAAATTTTGCAGCTTGCTTTAAGCCTCGCTGGATTATATCTTTTGGGATGTGCTTCATTTAAAACCTATTAAAATAAGAACTTGCTTAAATCGAATTCTTCATTTGACCGATGTTGATTGTCTCTTTCAGAAATCAAAACCAACAACAGGCGATCGGTATAATCCGCCGCACCCCGCAACTCTTCGCGCAAAATTTCCAGTCCACCATTAGCATATTCTTCAAAAATTTGCAAGCGTTCTGCTTCCAATTGTTCGTCGAGATGGGAGAGAATTTGAGGATTTTTGGTTTCGGCGATCGCAATTAACTTAATCGCCATATCGTAACCCCTGGATACAAAAATATCAACATCTATCGCACCGGGTTCTCGTTTAGAAATTTCCCCCAAAGGCGATCGTTTTTTCCGCTGCTTTCCCAAGGATGCGGCGAAGGCTATGACATCGGCGTATGTCTGGAAAGGGCCAGTGTTGTTATCCGATAAAGTTAATGCTTTGACTAACTCCGCTTTATCTTTAGCAATTCTAATTTTGTTAGCAGCCATTGCCATAATATCTAGTTTCTAACTATAATACATCTCACCAATATCCAACAGTTCGCACAGGCGTACTTCACCATGTCCGCAATAACATAATTTTTTGTGCAAAACCTCCTCTTGCTTCCCGCCGCTTCATTTGTTCTGCCAAAAGTCGCTCGCCCGAAATGCCAAAACTCGCCATCACCGCATCTATCACCTCATACAAATCCGCCAATTCCGCCACCAAATCTTCCTCATCAGCCTCTGCCGCTTCCCCCGCTTCTTCAATCAATTTCTGCAGCAAAGCTTGACGGTATTCTGCCTCCGACAAAATTACAAACTCGCATTCATTCCCGCTTTTGCGAATAATTTCAGGAATGCGATCGCGCACCAACTTATGATACTCTTTTTCCACGTCAAACTCCCTTCAACCTTGACTAAAAGTTTGAATCAACCAGCGATTAATTTCCCCATCATCTTGCGTTTGACTCCGATTCAAAGCTTCCTCAACTAACCGGATTTCCAGCCCCGGTAAAACCCGCGACTCTTGAATTCTCCCGCTACCTCCGCCATTAATCGCAAACGCAAAAACCTCCCGCGTGTTTGCACGTTCCACCCAATATTCACTAATTTCTGCATTTTCGTAAAGCAACCGCTTAGTGCCTAAATCATCGTTAAAAGAAGATGCCCCAATTTCTACTACCAAATTAGGCGGATCGTATTCATTCAAATCAACTGTTGAATTGCTGTCATCAGGAGGCACTCTCAAATCTGAACCGATATAGTAAGCTAAATCAGGTTGAAACTCGCCAATACCTGCTTTACGAAAACTGGTATTAGTAAACTGAACTACTCGGATATTTCTCAAGGTGGCAAAAAGAATAATTACATAAGAAACGATCGAATTTTGACGCCCGTGCAACGGCCCTACTGGTGACATTTCTACCCTCATGTGTTCTTGATAGTAATAAAACTTGCCCTTTTCCCATGCTGAATCCTCAGCAAAATTCAGAAACTCTTCCCACGTCGCCTTCACCCAAATATCCGTTTCCAAAACCTGCGTAATTACCGAATTAGAAGCCATAATCCACCTCTACAATTTCCGTATATTCAAATTCATTGGGACTGCGCTTAACTAAAGGATAGCGCGTCCCGCCAAGTTCGATCGCGTCTTCTTCACAATCAGCTTTCGGAGAATTGTACACCAGCACGTATTCCCTGCCAATGGAACTTTCCATCTCTTGAGCAACTTCTCCGCGCCACTGAGTTTTCGTTACCAAAACTACCAATTGATTCGCCAACTTCGGCAGCTTATTCGCGATTTGCTTGCGATAAATCTCGTCCAAACTGCCAAAGGGAGAATCCATTACAATTGGAAACGTACTGCTATCCGGGCCCATCAAAGTATTCTTTTGACTCCACTCCCGCACGCCCTCAATAATCCCGCCGATAAACGATAAACTGAGAATTTGATTTTCTCCTGTAGAAGCGGCAACCAAAGATTCTTTTCCCGACGTATTTTCTACTAGCGTCAGTTCGTATTTATCGCTCAACTTGGGGATGTAAGGAGTAAAAGAAATTTGACTAAAAATATCTTGCACCCGCTTTTCTAACTGAGAAGAAAACTGTTTTTCTAAGCGCGATCGCACTTCAGTTAGGCGATCCATCGCATCCTGAGTCGCAGCAATCCGGCGCTGGGCTAATACTTGCCTTTGCTCATTCAGTTGCTGCTTATCGATTTGCTTGTCCAGATTGGCGATCGACGCATTCAAACTCTCAATCTGCTGCTGGTTAGACCCTGTTTCCCGGTGCAAATCGCCAATTTTTGCCTCAATTTCATCCAAGCGCTTTTGCAAGCGGCTGACATCGCCGTCAGGAAAATTGCGCAGCTTATTGTGAATATCGTCTAACTGATTTTCCACCCGAGAAAGTTCGGTTCTGTCACGGCTGATATTGCCTTGCTGTCGGTCAATTTCCTCCCAAAAATCAGCCACTTGCCTATCAATTTCATTTACCCGATCGCTAATCCGAATAGTTGTTTCTTCCACATCGCCAACACCCGCCTTATCCATCCAAGCGCTAACCTGTTGGCGAGATTCAGAACCCTCCACTAATTCCGCACCGCAGATACACCTATGCTGCGCTAATAACTCTTCCAAAAACGGCCGCTGAATCCCCGAAAGCAACGCGCCTTTTTCCCGCAAACCCCCGACAATCACTTCAAATTCAGCCGCCGCCTCTGACAGAAATACCGCGTAACCGCGCATAGAAATTGAGCGTTTGAGAGCATCTGTAGCTTGTACAATTTGTTGCTTAAATAAACTTTTCTGCATTTCCAATTCGTCTCGCAACTTTTGTAAATCTGCCGCACCGCTAAGTTCCAACAAGTTACCATTAACGGCTTTTTTCAACTCCCCTTGGTTCACCAATTCCTGCTCGATTTCTACTTGTCTGCTTGAAAGTTGCTCAGCTTCTTGCTCAATCTTTTGCTTATCTTTTAAAAGTTTCTTCGTTTCAGCATTACCAATTATATTTAAATCTGTCTCTAGAGATTTTTTTGCTTCTAGTAAATGCCGGATCGATCGATTCAACACTTCCACCCCCAGCAACTCCTTAGTAGCTTCAGCAATTTCTGCCTTCTTGTCATAGCGGACAATTTGCTCGATTCGCTCCCCGTCAAAAAAGAAATATTTATGTAAACTTTCCGGCAAAATCCGCCCGATAATATCATCGGGATGCTGATCCGGCTTCAGCCAGAGACCGTTATCTTTTGCTACATTCAGAAACAATTCAGCCTTGCCATGTTCTACAGTGTCTTCACTTTTATAAGCACGACAAATGCGTCTTGCTTGGTAGCGCGTGCTGTCGTGTTCAAACACAATTTCCGCCCAACAACCTACGGCTTTTCCCATTTCTGCCTCAGCCAGAGCGCGCTTGTTTACTAATTGTTCTTCCGCCGCAAAAGCCGCGCTAAATTTTCCGTAAAGTACCCACGTAAACGCATTCATTAATGCCGTTTTTCCAGCGCCATTATTCCCGTGGATTACTGTAATATTTTGCGCTCCCCAAGCTAGTTTAATTTCGGGAGTTTTGCCGTAAAATTGACGAAAGTTGCACAGAGTAATTGAGATTAACTTCATACAATTGCTTCCTTAATAATTTTTAAAATGTCATCGTTAATGTGGCGGGGAGCTCTCATGTAC
This sequence comes from Microcoleus sp. K1-B1, assembly GCF_036704705.1. Taxonomy (NCBI): domain Bacteria; kingdom Bacillati; phylum Cyanobacteriota; class Cyanophyceae; order Oscillatoriales; family Microcoleaceae; genus Microcoleus; species Microcoleus sp. K1-B1. The sequence goes on from NZ_JAUBSH010000027.1 coordinate 71,279, forward strand.
AACTTATCTTTTTCAATTTCCAATACCCGCTCAATAATTTGTCGGACTTCGGGCGACGCGCTAGTAATAGGTTGCTGTACGTCGCTGAATTCCTGATGAGTTTGATAAGGAGAACGCTTTTCTGCTAAAATGCTTGTCGGTACGGCGGCGATCGCACTATCTTCATATCTAAATGCCAGAATCAAATTTTCATTCAGATTTTCAGTCATTTTTTTTTGCAAATATTAAAATATACAGTGCCTAGGCTCAGGGGCGAGAAACCCGGTTTTTACGAGTTTTGCGAACAGTCACGAGAAATCTACAAAGAAACCTGGTTTCTGAAGTCTGGGTGCGATCGCGAACTAAACTAGCAACTCAAACTGCGATCAAATAATTCTCTATTCTCAAACATAAACCGAACCTTAATAAATGTCAAATGTCTAATAGCCCGTAACGCTTTTGAAGTTGCAGCAATTTCACTCTAGCTTCCCCAGCATTGTCAGCTAAATCGGCAAATTCCAAGAACCGCTTCAACTCTTTTCGCAGCAAATTGCGCTCGACTTCTAAGGTTTCCCGACCCAAATCTGGAGGCAAAACTATCATGTCAAATAAAGTTGCCCTTTCCTTCCCCGGATGCGGCCGCAAAATCCGTCCTCGGCGCTGAATAAACTGGCGCGGATTGCTGCTGCTTGCTAAAATTACAGCATTGCGAATTGCTGGAATATCCACGCCTTCATCCAAACATCGAATCGCTACCAAACCTTGCAATTCTCCACTCTCAAATTGCTGGCGCAATCGTTCTCTTTCTGCTAAAGGAGTTGCCGCTGTATAAGTGTTAACTCGGTAGCCTAATTCTGAACCCAGTAACTTCGCGGTTTCTGTTAGTTGGCGGTTGTTATTTCGGCGCGCACCTCCTTCGATCGCACCGTCGCCGCAGTAAAATAAAGTGTGGGCTGTATCGAGACGGTGAATCATTAATTCTCGCAAAGCTACTAATTTATTAGCCGCAGCCCCAATTAACCGGGCTCGCTGCATTAATAAAGTCGTTAAAGCGTCGTTTTCTTCTACTTTTTCATCGCCCCAAAGCGCCCAGCCAATCTTTTGAGTTAAGCGGGAATATTTGCGGGTTTCTGCTTCGGTCAATTCTACTAAAATTGGATAGTATAAATAATGTACTAATGCTTTTTGGCGGATGGCGTCGGCTAAGGTGAGTTCCGGCTGCAAAACTGGGCCGAAATAATCTAAAATAGCTTCTGTTCCCTGTTCGTCGAAATGTCTTTCTGGGGTGGCGGAAAGGGCGAGTCGCAGTCCAATATTGCGCGGCAAACTTTCTCCTAAACGGGGCGCGCCTAAGTTGTGAACTTCGTCTCCAATAATCAGGGTTTTTTCTGGGAAATAGCGCAGTTGCGATCGCAAACTATCTCCCATTAAGGTAGCATTGGTAGTGATGATTGTGAGAAATGCCCGCTCGCCAGAGCGCACTTCATACAAACCAGCAGCCAGCTTATTTTGCCAACTGCGGGCGCTATCAAAAGCCAAAATAGGTTTTAAACCAAATTTCTCGGATTCGCGCGCCCACTGATTAACCAGGTGGCAGTAAGGGCAAATTACGAGCAGGACTTGCAGGTTAATTTTATTGTATAATTCAGTGGCGATCGCCAGTGCAGTAATCGTCTTGCCGCTACCCGTCGCCATTTTCAGCGTACCGCGTCCTTGATTCGCAAACCAATTAGCAACCGCCACTCGCTGATACTGTCGCAATTGCAGCGATGGCGGCATCTTCGGAAACCCAAATTGCGAATTATTAGCCGTTGAGCGATTCACCTTTAAATGCCGTTAGATGCAAAATTCCCTATACTCAACTTTAACTCACGGGCGATCGAAACTTAACAGCCCAAACAAATCATCCGCCGACAGTTGCAAACCCGAAAGCACATCGAGCACAGGTAAAATATCCTGATTCTCTTTAATTTCAGGTTCTTGCTGCGGTTTAAAAACAATTACCAATTCTTCTTCCGGGTCAATCATCCAACCCAATTTAGTCTTATTTTTGAGACACAATAGAATCTTCTTAATCACGCGACTAGAACTTTGATCCGGCGATAAAATTTCAATTATCCAATCCGGCGCAATTTCAAACCTATTTTCAATTTCTCCCTGAGAATTCAGAGGAATGCGCGACCACTCAAATACTGCTAAATCGGGAACAACAGCACATCCCCCAAAAGTACAGCGCAGTTCGGGAAAAGCAAAAGCTAACTTTTGCGGTTTGCCAACTTGATTAATAGCGGATGAAAATTTGATTTGTAACGTGCTGTGTTTTCCTTGGGGCATAGCTTTTTGATAAATTTGACCGTCAACATACTCGCTAGCCGGCTTAGTCTCAGGCAATAGCAGAAACTCTTCCAGAGAAATCTTTGACGGAGACTGAATTGACGTTACCATAAGCCATTAACCCCTCAACAACTCAACTGCCGTCTTAAAAATTCATATCGCTGTCAGTTTCCCAATCAGCACAACTCTCCGATTCCACACCAGTAGGGTGCATCGCACAAACCAACAAATTGCCACCGTAAACTTGACCGTGATAGTTGCGACAACCGCGACAAGCCGGCTGCTGCGTCGGCGAGGGGTCTACATAAGTAACCATCGACAAATCTATCTCATCAAATTGCGGGTCGAAGTCGCGGCAAATTTCAATTATCGGTTCGATAAATTCATTAAATAAACCGTCAAATTCATTGAAATAACCATCAATGTCGTTAATCAGATTATTTTGTACTTGTTCTGTAAACTCTTCCGACATTTTTGCCAAAACGTCCAGCATTTCGACAAACTCTTCGCCCATTTCGCTGAAAAAATGCTCTACTTCAGAAACAGCATTTTCCATCACTCCAAAAAAATCTTTAGACCAATCTTCCATGAATTTGACAGTTGGCTATTACAAAATATTTTACAGACAGGTGCAGCCAGCCTCATGCGAAGCGATCGCACCTACTTTCAATTCTATTACCTATTGCCTGATATCCGTCCACATCTGACAGGGGAAATATTCAAAAAGGGAACTCAAGATTATTCTCCTGAGTTCCCTTCATGCTTTGCTGAGCGAGCTTTTTGCTGCTTAATCCCGCTTCAGCCGCCGCAATTCCTCTTGTAAATTCTGCACTTGTTCGCGGAGCTTGTCTACGCCGCCTGTCTCTTTAGCATCTTTTGCCGAGACATCTTCTTCCTCAGAAACAATTTCAATCCGCCGAGGTTCAGCGGGTTTTTCGTTCCCAGCCGAGGCTACGGGGGGCTGCTGCTGAGCCTGTTGCACCATATCATCAACAAAGCGACGAGCTTCTTCCGTGGACATCTCGCCCCGCTTCACCAATTCGTCTGCCAGCTTTTGGGCTTCAGTGCGTAATTCAGTTAACTTGCTGCCAGCTTTTTCACCAGCATAGGAAGCTAGCCCGACACCAAGGTAAACTGCTTTTTGTAAAATATCTCCAAAACCAGGCATAGGAGCTACACCTCATAAAACTGGGTGAACCGGAGACCACGCCTATTACAAGCATCCCGTGTTGCTGCTACCTTCCGGTCCTGACAAGATTTGGGCGTTGGAATCGCGTGGGTCCAGTTCATTTACGAGTATAACACAGTTATTTATTCTTCAACCACACACCAGTGATAAATTTCATAAATAACGCAACCGTTCTTCACCAGCGGGTCTTCAGCGACGATCGCCTTCGCCTCATCCATCGAACCCGCCTCAAACAGCAACATACCGCCGCCCCGCCGCCCCCAGTAGCCAGTTTTCGCTCGGTGTCCTTTAGAAATCAACTCTCGGACATAAGCTCTGTGAGCTGGCACATATTGGTCAAAGACAGGCTTTTCGACAATTCCTTGCTCAATTTTGACAAACCAAGGCATTTTTATTTGGGATTTGAGATTTTATATTTTAGATTGGGAATGGGCGATCAGCAATGGGATCTAGAGCAAATGCTCTATATTCCATTTTGCACCATCCTTTCTTAACTGCGATGTTATCCCATGAACCAGTCAAAACAGCGATTTTTTATTGGCCTAGTGCCGCCTCCCGATATTGAACACCAGATTACTGAGATTCAACAGTATTTTGCGGAACACTACAACAGCCGCGGTGCTTTGAATTCGCCGCCGCACATCACGCTGCAACCTCCTTTTCACTTGTTAGCGGAAGATGTTCCCAAATTAGAGGAAAGTTTGAACCAGTTTTCTGTAAACCGGCGGCCCATTCCCGTTACTCTATCCGGTTTTGCTGCTTTCGCGCCCCGCGTCATTTACGCTGATGTTGTCAAATCACCCGAATTGCTGGAGATTCACAAAGATTTGATGAGTTATATCGAGGCTACTTTAGGAATAGTCGATCGAGTTTCTCAGACTCGCCCATTTGTACCGCACATGACAGTAGCATTTCGCGATTTAACTAAGGAGAATTTTCAAACGGCTTGGTTGGAATTCTCCGGGCGATCGCTCCACTTTGAGTTTACCGCTTCCGCATTAACTTTACTGCTTCACGACGGCAGCCGGTGGAACATCAGCAACCAATTCCCACTTTCCGCCTAAACTCTCTCCCTTCTCTTTCTTCGCGGACTTCGCGTCTTCGCGGTTCGTTTTCCCATTTTTTTTTCTTAGCAAATCCTGATAAATATCATTTCCTGACTACAAACCTGTTTAAAATTAAAGCCAGTCACAACGGGAGCATCCCAATTTTGTAAAAGGGGAAAAGTATGATACAGTTCCCCTTTTATTTTAGCTTATCCCTATATTATA
>NZ_JAUBSH010000028.1:0-57605 GCF_036704705.1 Microcoleus sp. K1-B1
TTAATTGGGTCAACAGGTAAAAGATGAGTAATTTTACTCATTGACAATAGTGCTTTTAGCTTAACTTGTGAGTAATGATCAGGGATTGAAACTTCGATCGCACATTCAATACCTGAACACGCTAAGTCGGAAAAACCATAAAACCCTATCAGGGATTGAAACACAAGAAATGGCTTCTCATCCCGACGTAAAAGCATCAAGTCGGAAAAACCATAAAACCCTATCAGGGATTGAAACTCGATGCTGGTTGCTATCAAGTTCTTAGACAAATCTAAGGTCGGAAAAACCATAAAACCCTATCAGGGATTGAAACCGTGAGGGATATCACCTTCACTAAAAATCATCGAGTCGGAAAAACCATAAAACCCTATCAGGGATTGAAACCCCGAATTTGATGGAGATGAATCAGAAGCCGAAGTCGGAAAAACCATAAAACCCTATCAGGGATTGAAACAGCAACCATTCTGGAGCTGGGAGAGCGACGGTTTGGGTCGGAAAAACCATAAAACCCTATCAGGGATTGAAACGCCAGAATTACCTACGCTCAAAAAAGAAGTTGGTAGTCGGAAAAACCATAAAACCCTATCAGGGATTGAAACCTACTACAAGAAGGGGAACCAGCGGTAGAACTTGCGTCGGAAAAACCATAAAACCCTATCAGGGATTGAAACGAGCTTGGTATTATCAAATGTGATATTCGAGATATCAAGTCGGAAAAACCATAAAACCCTATCAGGGATTGAAACATCAAAGAGGCTGGCAGTGCATTTGGCTGGCCGGTATGTCGGAAAAACCATAAAACCCTATCAGGGATTGAAACCTCAAACTCCAGCCCCAAGAGTTGCGCCTCCACCGTCGGAAAAACCATAAAACCCTATCAGGGATTGAAACTTGAGTTGACTGAAACAATGTAGTTTCCGATTGAGTCGGAAAAACCATAAAACCCTATCAGGGATTGAAACGTAGACAAAATTGACAGTAGCCTATCCTTACAAGACTATTTTACTTAGAAAAAATTAAAACGTCACATTGAAACGTAGACAAAATTGACAGTAGCCTATCCTTCCCATTGTCGGAAAAACCATAAAACCCTATCAGGGATTGAAACAATCGCACCGGATTTGTTCACAAATCTACCACGTGTCGGAAAAACCATAAAACCCTATCAGGGATTGAAACACCCAGAAAAAGGATAGATTAGAGTTTAATTCACGTCGGAAAAACCATAAAACCCTATCAGGGATTGAAACACACAAGAGTATATCTCCAAAGTTTTAACAACCTAGTCGGAAAAACCATAAAACCCTATCAGGGATTGAAACATTCTCTACTAACCATTGAATACACTCTGTATTGTCGGAAAAACCATAAAACCCTATCAGGGATTGAAACGTTCTTGTGCCATTGAGATGAGCTCAGCTTTCTCCGTCGGAAAAACCATAAAACCCTATCAGGGATTGAAACCTAATTCAGTTGATTTGCCGGGTAAATCATTCCCGTCGGAAAAACCATAAAACCCTATCAGGGATTGAAACCAAAGTAAACCAGGACACAATCAAAATCGCTACCCGTCGGAAAAACCATAAAACCCTATCAGGGATTGAAACTACTACTAGAAATCTATATTCATCTTTTATCTCTTTCGTCGGAAAAACCATAAAACCCTATCAGGGATTGAAACCTTCACTGCTTCACCTTGAATGAAAAACCACGTTAAGTCGGAAAAACCATAAAACCCTATCAGGGATTGAAACCTGGAACTATATCTTTCTCAGCAGATACTTTGCAATAGTCGGAAAAACCATAAAACCCTATCAGGGATTGAAACATAAGAGCAAACTAAGCTCTAAGACATAAGCAGGACTGTCGGAAAAACCATAAAACCCTATCAGGGATTGAAACAAGATTTTACTCCTAACCCGTGAAAAACTATGACAGGTCGGAAAAACCATAAAACCCTATCAGGGATTGAAACCTTATTCTTGAGTCTATCCACAAGCTATCTGTGTGAGTCGGAAAAACCATAAAACCCTATCAGGGATTGAAACATCTAAAGCGGTGTTGCTTCCCTCGTTATTGCCAATCGTCGGAAAAACCATAAAACCCTATCAGGGATTGAAACCTATCTACTGACTTTCTTAACTCTTGAACTTGTAAAGTCGGAAAAACCATAAAACCCTATCAGGGATTGAAACCTACGAGCTAGTCGTAGGTTACATCTCTAGCTTGTCGGAAAAACCATAAAACCCTATCAGGGATTGAAACGTTGCCCGCAATAATTAGCGGCACTTCATCATCCAGCCGCGTCGGAAAAACCATAAAACCCTATCAGGGATTGAAACCATTACAGGTGAGACTCATTGCCAATCGCCCCTCACGTCGGAAAAACCATAAATCCCGATATAAGGCTTGAAACCCTGTATTGGAAGGCTTTCGCCTCGGACAATGTAGCGGGAAAAACCATAAAACCCTATCAGGGATTGAAACAAAGTCCAAGCGCGCTGCAATAAACCTAAATCCCTATCAAAGATTGAAACTAAATCGGGAATGATATCATGTCCGGTTGCACTGAGACATGACTGTTGACGGTGACTCGAAAAACTGAAAATTGCGCTGATATTTGTTGGCAGCTTGACTCGACTTTACCAGGACGGACTATGAAGCGCGGATTTGATATGATTCCGGCGCACCCGGAATTGAGAGGAAGCAGCAAAAAACAAATTAAACCACCATAAACCTAAATCCCATCTTCACTTAAGATGACAGTGACAATTCGGCTTTTCAATCAAAGACTCAACCAAAGCATTCAAAGCAACCGCCGCCAACAATCCGCCGCCAAAAGTTCCCACAGTCGTAATATAAGCAACGCCCGATCGCACTAACCGCCGTTTCGCCACCGGAGAATGACTAAAACCGATCGGCATTCCAACTACCAAAGCCGGTTGCAGTTGCCCACTCTCGATCGCCTCGCAAACCGCCATCAGCACAGACGGCGCATATCCTATCACTAATATACATCCTTTTTCCAGTTTCAACAACTTTTCAAACCACTCACGCTGCTGCCAGAATTCCTGTTCCGCTTCCGCCGCAGCATTGATGTGCGGGTCATCAATTAAAGTTGCAATACTTGTTCCCAAATGTGCCAATCTTGTCCGATCCAAAGCCGCAAAAACAGGCGGCACATCAGCCACAATTTGACACTGATTTTTCAAAGCTTCCCGCGCCGATTGAATCGCCGTTTCGCTCAACTTCACAAACGGCAGCAGCGAACAATCTCCGCAAGCTAACACCAGTTTAGAAAGCAAGTCTACCTCAATTTCCGAGCGATCAGGCAAATCCGGCAACAAATGCTGCAACGACTCCCCAAAATCCTCCGGGTGAGTGTGCGCCCCCGCATCCCAACCCTCCCAAAGTTGTTCCAACTCATCCAACCCCCCCTCAGTTTCCGCCTGCAACAGCCTTAATTGCGCCAGGGCGTCCGCTTGCACCGCTTGACAGGAAATATCCCGCCCCAGCAATCCTTCCAGCGCCGAAGCCGTTTCTCTGAGGCGAACAATTTGCTGAATAACCGACAGATATTGCCGTTGCAGAGTCGCCATCAGCGCGTCAGGCGAAGCATCCGCGTCTGTTTCTAAAAGTTTGCGGATGTGAGACAGTTGAAAGCCTTGCTGCTTGAGTGCGACTATTCTTTGCAGCCTTTGCACATCGCTGCAGGTATACAATCTATAGTTAGAGGTCGATCGCACGGCCGGAGATAGCAGCCCCAAAGCGTGATAATGCCGCACCATCCGAGGGGTAATTGTGCCTTTTACCGCTTCTGTAAGTTGTTTGATGGTCAGGTATTGTTGCATTGAATTTTGGGAATTTTGGGACTGTATATTTGGTTCTCGAATTTACCCGCAGTCCGCCGGGGAATCAATTCCCACGCATTCACCCACAGTCCGCCGGGGATTGAAATCCCCGTCTCATAGCAGAAGTCGGTTAAAACCGACTGAAACATTAAATTCAATTCTCAGCTATCTTCAGTCCTCTTTCAGAGGACTTGCGCTATGAGACAGGGAATTCATTCCCTGTCGGACTGTCGGATGTAACGAATGACAAGTTGAGGGCGAGGGCCTTGAGATTCAGCCAGAGTCCGCCGGGGATTGAAATCCCCGTCTCATAGCAGAAGTCGGTTAAAACCGACTGAAACATTAAATTCAATTCTCAGCTATCTTCAGTCCTCTTTCAGAGGACTTGCGCTATGAGACAGGGAATTCATTCCCTGTCGGACTGTCTGACTCTGGTACTCAACGAGAGGCGAGTTGATGCTGGATTTATTTTAGTTTCACTCTTGACATTGACACTAATGTCAAGGTTTAAGCTACAGGAGTCATTCTACCAAATCAAGCTTTACAAATGGCTGCCAATTCCCTCTCAATTTCTCGCCTCTGGCGCCTCGCCCAAGAACACCCCGATGCTGTGACTGCGGCCCTGTGCGGAATTCTAGTAATCTTGGGTTCCCTAGCCCTGCAATTCGGCTGGCTGGGTGTAGCCGTGTTAATCTTACCCGCAGCTTATGTTATCGGTGGCTATTCCAGTACCCGCGAAGGCTTAACTACGCTTTTTCAAGAACGCGAATTAGATGTAGATTTGTTAATGATTGTCGCTGCTTTGGGCGCGGCCGGTTTGGGGCTGTGGCGGCAAGAATATCATTTAATTGTTGACGGTGCGGTGTTGATTTTAATCTTTGCAATTAGCGGCGCCCTTGAAGGTTATGCTATGCAGCGGACTGAACGCAGCATCCGCAGTTTGATGAGTTTGACTGCGGATACTGCTAGGGTGGTAATGTACGGCGGGGAACGCGAAGTTGCGATCGACAAATTGGAAATTGGCGATTACATTTTAGTCAAGCCCGGAGAAATCATCCCCACAGATGCGATAATTATTGAAGGCTACAGTGCGATCGATCAAGCCTCGATTACCGGCGAATCGATGCCAGTGGAGAAAACCAGCGGCGATGAAGTCTATGCAGGTACAATTAACGGTGTCGGCGCGCTGAAACTCGAAGTGCATAAAACTCCAGAAAGCAGCTTAATTCAGCGAGTAATTCGGCTGGTTCAAGAAGCGCAAACAGCAGCGCCGCCTTCTCAAATGTTTGTGGAAAAATTCGAGCGCGGTTATGCCAAATTAATTGTCGGTTTAGGCTTGCTTCTCGCAACTTTGCCGCCCTTTGTTTTGGGCTGGAATTGGGAAGAGACAATCTATCGGGCGCTGATTTTCCTAGTAGTTGCATCCCCCTGCGCGCTGATGGCTTCTATTATGCCGACGCTGCTTTCGGGAATTGCTAATGGGGCGAGACAGGGGATTTTGTTTAAAAGTGGCGCGCAATTAGAGATGATTGGTAAAGTCAGGGCGATCGCCTTTGACAAAACCGGAACTCTCACCACGGGAAAACCTGAAGTTATCCAAATTGTACCAGCAGCCGGATATACTGAAACAGAAGTTCTGCAATTAGCTGCGGCCCTAGAAGCTCATTCCGAACACGCGATCGCCTCTTCAATTGTCAGCGCCGCCCAGCAGCAACAGTTACAATTATCAACCGCTACCGATGTACAAGCAAAAATCGGTCAAGGAATTGTCGGCAAAGTCAACAATCAAATCATTGCCATTGGTAAAGCCGAATTTGTCGAAGCAACTTCCGAATTGACTCAAATCAGCAAGCAGTTGCAAGCCGAAGGTAAAACAGTTGTTTGGGTGGCAAAGGGCGAGCAACTTTTGGGAATCATTGCAGTAGCAGATACCATCCGCCCCGAAGCAGCAGCAACAGTAAAACGCTTGCAAAAATTAGGCGTAGAACATATAATTATGCTAACAGGCGACAACGAGCAAACAGCTCAACACATCGCCCGTCAATTAGGCATCAATGAAGTGTACGCCGAACTTTTGCCAGAAGACAAAGTGCAGGCAATTAAACAACTGCAAACCCAGTATCAAACTGTAGCAATGGTGGGAGACGGCATCAACGACGCCCCCGCCCTCGCTCAAGCTTCCGTGGGCATTGCGATGGGGATTTCCGGCAGCGATGTTGCTTTAGAAACTGCTGATATCGTATTAATGGCAGATAAGTTAGAGCAACTAGCTAAAGCAATTAGTTTAGGTCGCCGCGCTCAAAATGTTGTCAAACAAAACATTGTTTTTGCACTCAGTTGCATTGTCCTGTTATTGGCGGCTAATTTTTTCGGAAATATCACCATGCCTTTCGGCGTTATCGGTCACGAAGGCTCTACAGTAATAGTAACTCTGAGCGGTTTGCGACTGCTCAGAAATTAGATAAATGCGAGGCAGAGTAAGACTGAAATGCGTTCCCCCGCTTTGGCTATTGGTGACAACTTAAGCCTCTAGTCCGCCAGGGAATGAATTCCCTGGCTAATAGCTGAAGTCCTCTGAAGAGGACTCAGAAGAAAACTTTTAAACTCATTAGTCCTCTTCAGAGGACTTTAGCTTTGAGGCAGGGGTTTCAACCCCTGCCGGACTGAAGGTTTGACTGTAAGTTGTCACCAATAGCCAGAGCCGGGAAACCATAAATTTATCTGCGTTCATCTGCGTTAATCTGCGTTCTCTGCGGTTAAAAAATAAAAATATTAAGAAAAACTACAATTTGTGTTTGCGTCACTCAAAATACGCTACCGTCAAAAGTATAGAATCATACCAAAATCTGAAATTGCTCGAAACTGCAATAAAAATTAACCTAGAAAAAGTCTAGAAAATGGTAGAGAACTGATTGCACCAAGAGCAATGGAAAACAAGTTTTCTGTTGGAGGGAATATGAACGAAAAAGTCCTAGGGGCCACGCGGAACGTTGCAATTGTTGGCCCTTATTTAAGCGGAAAAACCGCACTGCTCGAAAGTTTGCTGTCGGTGACAGGGACAATTACCCGCAAAGGAAATCTCAAAGAGGGCAACACAATAGGTGATAGTTCGCCGGAAGCACGCGATCGCCAAATGAGCGTAGAAGTAAACGCCGCCACCGCTGAATATCAAGGCGTCCGCTTCACATTTCTCGACTGTCCGGGCTCGGTAGAATTTGCCCAAGAAACTTACAATGCGCTGATTGGTGTGGATGCGGCAATAATTGTTTGCGAACCGGTTGCCGATCGCACTTTAACCCTCGCACCCCTGTTTAAATTCCTCGACGATTGGGAAATTCCCCACCTAGTTTTCATCAACAAGATCGATCGAGCTTACACAGACGAAACTACTTGCGGCACCAACTTCGCCGAGTTGATCGACGCGCTCAAATCCGTTTCCAGTAGACCGATCGTACCTCACCAATATCCGATCGGCAAAAACGAACAAATCATCGGTTTTATAGACTTAGTAACCGAACAAGCTTACCACTACCATCCGGGCGCCGCCGCAGATCCCGTCCCGCTTCCAGAACACCTCAAAGCACAAGAAAGCGCAGCGCGGCAGCAAATGCTCGAAGAATTAGCGAATTTTGACGACCATTTACTCGAAGAATTGCTCGAAGAAATCAATCCCGACGCCGAAGAAATTACCCGCGATTTAAAGATGGAATTAGGCGCAGATTTAATTGTGCCAGTATTCATCGGCATGGCCGAACAAGATTTCGGCGTGCGGCCTCTGCTGGAAGCTTTGCTGAGGGAAGCGCCGACACCGGAAACTACAGCCGATCGCCGTAGCATTATACAAAGTGACAACAAAGTTCTGGCTCAAATCCTCAAAACCTATTACACGCCCCAGGGAGGAAAACTATCGTTAGTGAGAATGTGGCGGGGGACGCTAGCAGACGGAGCAAATTTGAACGGCGTTCGAGTTAACGGTTTGTACCGCTTGACAGGCCAGCAAACGCAAAGTTTGCAGTCTGTCAGCGCCGGGGAAATTGTGGCTGTGGGAAGGCTAGAAGGCTTGAAAACAGGCGATACACTGGCGCTAGACCGATCGGAAGAATTGCCAAAAGCCGAAATCATCCCGCCTGTCTACGCACTGGCGATCGTCCCAGAAAAGCGCAACGATGAAGTTAAGCTGAGCTCCGCTTTAGCTAAATTGCTAGAAGAAGACCCATCTTTAGTCTGGGAACAACACGGCGACACTCACGAAATTATACTTTGGGGTCAAGGCGAAATCCACCTGAAAGTAGCCCTAGACAGGTTGCGCCGCAAGTATAACTTGCCGATGGTAACTCACTTACCGCAAGTGCCGTACAAAGAAACCATCCGCAAACCAGCATCTTCCATCCACGGGCGCTACAAACACCAAAGCGGCGGACACGGACAATTCGGCGACGTGTACCTCGACATTCAACCGCAGCCACGAGGCGAAGGTTTCACCTTTACCGACAAAATAGTCGGCGGCGTCGTCCCAAAACAGTACATTCCCGGCGTGGAAGTGGGAGTGCGCGAGTATTTGGATCGCGGCCCCCTGGGTTTCCCGGTGGTAGACGTAGCGGTGACGCTGACGAACGGTTCCTATCATACCGTTGACAGTTCCGAACAAGCTTTCAAGCAAGCGGCGCGTTTGGCGATGCAGGAGGGAATGGCGAAGTGCGAACCGGCATTGCTGGAGCCGATCGCCAAAGTTGAAATTTGCGCTCCGAACGAGTGTACATCAAAGGTGTTGCAGTTGGTCAGCGGACACCGCGGCCAAATTCTCGGCTACGAAGGTAAAAAAGACTGGAAGGGATGGGATGCAGTTTCTGCTTATTTGCCGATCGCAGAAATGCAGAATTTGATCGTAGAATTGCGATCGCAGACAATGGGAGTAGGATTTTTTAATTGGGAGTTCGATCGACTGCAAGAAGTGCCGGAACCTTTAGCTAAGCGGGTTTTGCTAACAACTGGCGGCAATGGAAACGGTAACGGTAAAAGTTAGTTAGCTGTCTTAAAAAACCCGGTTTCTTCAATAAACCGGGTTTTTGCAGGAGTTGCCATTAAAGTTTATTGCGATCGATTCCTATTTGCCGGATTATTCAGTTAACTTATTTAACGCTGAAATAATATTCTCAGCTAGCATTAACGCAGTTTTTGCTTCTTTTTTTATTATTTTTAAGTTAAACATAGTATCTTCATAATCAGCTTTATTCCTCATGTTTCTCAATCGTTTTAAATTGTTGCCTATCTCTCTCATTGTCTGGGATTTTGATTTATGGTTTGATTTATGGTGAATAAATTCATCAGCTACATATTTATGGACATTGATATCAGTTTTATTGCGCGAGAGTGTGGGATCTTGTTCAATGTCGCGCAAGTAATTCCGTGCTAGGCAAAACGCCGAATAATAGGCTCTACTTACAGCAGAACGCAATTCTGCTTCTTCACTGGTTTCAGCTAGCTCTTTTGCTAAATTAAAGTATGCTGACCAATCGAATTTCATTCCCACCCCAAGTCAATGTTTAGTATATTGTTAGGAATGACAAGACTCGCGTCTAGCCACCAAGTGCGATCGAGATTTTTTAACTTGGCAAAAGCTTCCTCGACTTCGAGTTTGGTGTAAATGGTAATCCACAGCGATCGCCAATTTGCAATTTCTGGATCTGTTTTCACTTCCAAGCCTAATCTTTCCGTAGGAAATATCGCTCGAATGCGATCGTAAGCTTCCAGAATCAAAGGTGCGATCGCTTCTTGTTCCATGATGATTTGAAAACTTTCTAGGGGGTTTTCAACCGCGTACAGGCTTTTAATTTTATTAAAAGATGCAATTAAATTGTCAAAGGCTTTAGCTATTTCAGAGGGATTTTCCCTTTCTTCAGGCGGCGGAGGAAAGGAAGGGCTCAAATTTATAGCGTCGGTGCTGTAAATGGTGTCACTTGGCGGCTGGTAGCGTTTGTCTTTTGATTTTGCTTCGTACTGATCTTGTAAGTCGAGGCGTTCTTTTCTGTAAATTTCGTTCAGAGTGTTGTTTTGTTCGGCTAATTTTTCTAATAAAGCCAATATCTCAAGACTTATATTCTCTTCCAACTCGCCAAGCTGGACAGATGAATCTAGTTTAGCTAAAGCAGCGCCAAGGGCTTGCAGCCTAATAATATCTGTTTCTTTCATAAGAGTCGATGGTTTGGAAGTTAGGGATTAACTTTACCAGTAATCGTGAAACCTGCCCAGTGGTAGAGATCGGCATAAGGAGGTTTGTCAGATCCCATTTTAGCATCACGTCTGCGGATTCGGTCAGCTTGGTCTCTCAAATCTTGACTGCAACGAGAATTGTCTTTCATTATTTCAGACAATTCCAGATACCAGTTGGATAGTTCGCTGTAAGTAATAGTTCGGAGCCATTTTTGCGCTTCTTTGAGGGCTAGTGCCGGATGCAACTTATTTTGGCAACGCTGTTCGTTGAGAATTTGATAGAATCGAATCATCATTAAGGCGCTAGATATCTCATCAACTATCCAAAGAGTGCTGAGGGCGTAAACAGCACCCGCAGCTAAAAAGCTGCTGGCTAAACCGACAAATTCATCTATCAGTTCTTCTTTTCCTGTTATGCCGGTTTCGCAAGCGGAAAGGCAGACTAGATAATAGCTTTTCAAATCGAATTTGGCAATTTCTTCTGAAGTTAGGGGCTGTTTGTTTTTCAGGATTAGTGCTGACTGGGACGGCTGTTTTGTGTTGTGGTAGGCGTGACCTGTAAAATGGAATATGTCAGCAGCTTGTTGCAGAGCTTCTTTAAGATTGTCTGTGGTAGCTTGTGAACTGGAGATGGTATTGCAGTTAAGGTGAAAATTCGCGATCGCCGGGGCTTCTATTTCAGCAAAAAGTAATGGATCGGGGCTTTCTACCAACAGCAGAGACATTGAAGGTGAGGGTTTTCTGTCTAGTCTGTCTATCCCAACTTGGATGCTGGGCAGATAAGTGATAGTGAAAAGATTATCGGAGAATAAAAAGTGCAGTGGCAGCAGGTGCAAGTCGCGGTGAGGAATTAAGATTAAGTGTTGGATATTGGTGAGGTGCGTACAAATTTCGGGAATTTTGAGGATGTCAGCCAGTTTTTGCAATTGCGCTGTCATTGACTCGCGCCAGGGATGGGATTCTTTGCTTTGCTGTTTGCTGGTAGTTTTGCCGTAATTTTGATAGTTGGTTTTCCAGTTTTTTAGCCATTTTTCTAAACTCTGACTGTTGTTCTTTGGGAATATATCGGTGACAGGTGTGCAAATAACTTCAAACTTGTCTGGGGTAATGATAAAAGCAATCAGGGAAACTGGGCTCAGATGCCAGTAAATTATCGCCGTTTCGGTGTTGTTTGCCAGTAAGTCTCGGATTTGGCGATAAGTCGGGGGGGCGGTGGGGTTTGGCGAAGCTGCGCGCATCCATTGCAGGCAAAAGTTTTTCCTATCTTCTGCTTTTTGCAGTGCTTTTACCTTGTCGCCAGACTCGACGAGGGTATCGACTTCTAACTGGTAAAGTCCGGCAAATTGGCGCTGGAGTCGCAGTTTTATTTCCGGGTGAGTGTCATCGTCTAAAATTAATTGTTCTAGCAGGATAGTAGCTTCGTCAAGGTACTCGCTGGCTTTGGCATCTCCCAAGCTACGGCAGACGGTAATTAAGCCTTGCATTACTTCTAAATAAGTTTCTCGGAAGAGGGTTGATTTCAATAATTCGCGGGCTTGTTCGTAGCTGGCTTTAGCTTTGTGGAAAGATTCAAAATATGTGAATGTTTGTTTGCCGTGTTGGTAGTGTGCTTTGCCTTTTTCATTGTGCAAATTGCCACAAGCGAGGTGATAGTCGCGGTTGCTGGGCTGATATTTCTCCAAGCCTTCATCCCAGTTTTGAATAGCTTCACTGTACCGCCCGGAGTATAAAAATGCCAAACCTCGATAGTCCCACGCTCGCCACAATTGATCGCCTGTAAGTTCTAAAGCTTTATCGAAGGATACGATCGCCTCACTGTAGCACCTCAAATGATTTAGGGCAATGCCCTTCCCGACCCAGGCCCAGTGGAAGTTGGGTTGAATTTTTAAGCATTTATTGAAGACTTTGAGCGCCTCACTGTAGCGCTCCAAATGATTTAGGGCATTGCCCTTCCCGTTCCAAGCCGAGTGGAATTCGGGTTGAATTTTTAAGCATTCATTGAAGGCTGCGATCGCCTCACTGTATCGCCCCCAATAATTTAGGGTAATGCCCTTCCTGTTCCAGGCGCAGTGGAATTCTGGGTCAATTTCTAAAGCTTTATCGTAGGCGGCTATCGCCTCTTCATACTGCCCTAATTTTGCTAGTTCCAATCCTCGATTATTATACCCATTTTTTTCTATTTCTTGATTGTCTGCTGAATAACTCAAATCTTATCCTCCTAAAAGTAAATAACAATATTTGCAACCAATGAATCATCCACATAATTCGGATTCAAACTCTTCCCAGCCAACAATTGCCTGCCGATATTGCCAGCCACCTCACTGATTTTTCCGCAATTCATCTCACCCAGCCGCACCATTCGCCCACCCAATTCTAAATGCGTTTCCTGGGATACCAGCAACCTTTCTCCAAATTATTGCAGCCAGTTTTCCCACTCAGCATCTTTGATTTGGCAGCCGATTAAAAAGCCTTTAATATCGCCCCGACTCCAGCCTTGTTCAACACCATCTAACAATTGCAAAAATTTCTGTTCGTATTCCCCAAAAGTGCGAATCGGAGTTGGCTTTAGCGGTGGGGGTGCAGGTTGTTTGCGGAAATGTTGCTGAATTTGCCGCCACAGGTTGAGGATGCGTTGTCAAATTTGTCGGATCATTGGCTGGGTGGGTGAGATGTTGCTGGAGATTGTAACATAAGCAACGAAGGACACGGCAATGCCGTATCCCTACCCTCGATTAATTGTAGGGAAACGGCACTGCCGTGTCCTGACTTTGGCCGCGGAGGATACGGCAATGCCGTCTCCCTACCCCACATAATTTTCTGGAAACTAAGGACTTTAGTCCTTACTACAAACGATCTTCTTCCTTACCCTAAAAAGAAATAATCAAGTAACCATTCAGAAACTTAGCACCAGTAACAGATTTCCCAGTCAGCGCCGGAGGCAGCAAAATATTGCGCCGCTGATCGCCCGCTTCGATCGTCACTTCCGGCCCGGATTGAATCAATTTAATTTCTTTCTTGTCAAACCCAGGCAAAAACAAACTAACTTGACGCTGTGCAATGTTTATGTTAATCGGTTTAGGAGCTTTTGCCGCCTCAGAAAAATCTGGCAAAGCATCAATTAGCGGCTGCCAGTTATTGTCACTGTGCGCCGGAACCGAAACAGCAGTCAAAGGATCAAACTCGGCAGTAATAGCTTCTGTAACCGATGCTTGATTAACAATGACACCGCCCACAGTCAAACCAACTTGTTGAGAACTTCCCCAAAGATAGCGGGCAGTTGCGATCGCACTTGCATCTCCAGTCGTCACCAAAAAAGCAGCCGTGCGGTTCGGATCTGCCAGCGCTTCCTTACCCTTATCCAAAAGATTATCGACTTGCTTAGTAGATTGAAAAGCATTGTCTCCCGACAAATCCACCGTCAACACCGTACTGACAACCGGTTGAATAAAAGGTGAAAGCGCTTTCCCCAAATCCGAATCTACCAAAGCTTGACGGAACCTGCGGATGTACCAACTCAGAATTTCCGGCATTCCCAGCATCCGCAGCGTATCCATGCCGCCATTGCCGTCATAAACGATCACATCGTATTGTTTGCTGTCCTCGTATTCTCGAAGTTCGTTCAACGCCAGCGCGCTGTCCATTCCCGGCAACACTCCTAATTCTTGACCGTAAATCTGCTTGAAAAACGGAGTACGGACATATTGAGCTTCTAGTTGTTTAACTTCGTCCCACCTGCGTTCTAACAGCGGCGCGCTTTGCACCTGAACTGCTTTGAGGTTGGGGGCGATTTCCTGGGGGCTGAGAGTCAGGGGAGCTCCTAGCAGGATGCCCAATGCAGGGCCCGGATCTTGGCCGAGCAGCAGAACTCGCTTGCCTTGAGCCGCGTATTTTTTAGCTGTTGCGATCGCGATCGTACTGCGGCCAGTGCCGCCTTTGCCCAAAAATGTCAAAATCAAAGCCATTTTCTGTTCTCACTGCCAAAGCTTACTCTTTAACATTTAAGCGCAACCTTCAGCCAGAGTGGGGGAGGGGGAGAGTGGAGGAAGAGGAGAGTCGGTGAGTGGGAGAGTGGGAGAGGGGGAGAGTAGGAGACGAAAGGAAACACAGTTAAATTCAATCCGTGTATCCGTGTCCGAATCCGTGTCGTGCCCCTCTTCCTTCTACATCTGTTAAACGGGTTCTAGCTCATCTTCAAAGAACCAAGTCGCAAAACCGTCAAACTTGACAACCACGCCTACTCCGCTACCGTCAACCATTCTGAATCCGTCAACAGTGCCTACTGGATTCTCCTTTATCTTGCCCACCATATTTGCAGGTATCCGATCTCTGAGACGGCGCACCTTCACTCTCTGACCTACTTCTATTGCCACTGAAATTGTTCTCCTGCTCTATATAACCTATATACAACCGTTTATTTTACAGTTTGGCGTCTACTTCGGAACAGCAACACCAGCAGGCGATCGCTCCCTATGATTTTCCTATGATTTTCCATCGAAATTTCCACCAACTTTCGCTAAAAGACGGTATTCTAGTCGGAGTTGGTCGATCGTCTACCCTGAGTCGCTTGGGTTTGCTTCATAATGTTCCACAGCGACAAGCTCCACTGGCAGAGGCTGTTCACCACTTAGATAATTATTTTTTATCGCTTCGCAAAAACCATCTTTTTATTAATTGTCACAACTACAGGATTTCTCCCCAATTAGTCATCCTTCCGGCAGAAGCCAAAAGGCATCCACAAGCAGTAATTAATTTTATGTTTGCTATATATAAATCTCCCCTCTCTAACGTTGAAAACGGCTAAAGTTGATGCTGCAAAGCACTTTGAGTAGGGTTGGGTAATTTTCCCGAAGCTCATATTTTAGTAAAGTGCCATGTTGTAACAGTTTACTAAAATATGAGCATATTTTTTTTTTAAATGCTAAACTTTCAGGCTGATAAAGTTTATTTTTACTGCTGTGTTACGGCATAAAAAATGGAACGATTTCCGGATGTATGCCGTCTGATAGAGGAAAGGAAGTCGAGGAACTTCAATATGACAAAATTGAAATTATGAATAAAATTTTTACGTGTGGGCGATCGACCAAAATTCCGCTCCTAAGTTTGTCCTTGGCTGTGCTGGCGAGTCTGTCGCCCTTTCGTGGGACGATCGCCAGTCCGCTCTCTCCATCCCCCAAACAGCAGTCGAACCCTACTAAAATTGTCTCAGTCGCTCGACCGCCAGCACTGCCAACCGCCTCAAAATCTCCAAAAAATCCGGCAATATTGGCGGCGAATCCATCCCCAGCAGAGACGATAAACGCCCAGGGAACAGCGGCCGCGAGATCGCTCGAAATAGAAGAAATTCGCGGTACAGTCAGCTTTAAAGGGCGACCAGCGGTGGTGGGCGATCGGCTACTCGCCCCCGGAGACGAAATCATCACCGGCCCCAATTCCACAGCCCGTTTAGGCATCGACAATAACGTTGGCACCGTGGAAGTGGGCGAAAAAACCGCAGTCAGAATATCCAATTTGTCAAGCAGTGCAGGTAGCGAAAAAGACACAGCGATTTTTGTCAGCAGGGGGCGAGTCAGGTTGTCGATCGGCAAAACTGCTGCGACAACTCCTGCTGCCAACACCTCAACTATTATCCCCCCGAACCAAATAGTCGCCCTCAATACCTTCAGCGGACTCGGCAAATCCAGTCAAATTGCCCAACAAAAAAAATCTGCCAAAACCGCCCCAGTCAGGGTTGAAACCCCAGAAGGCGTTGCCGGAGTCCGGGGCACATCCTTTGGCGTCAGCGTCGGTGGCGGCAAAACCGCAGTCGAAACTATTGAAGGTGCAGTCGTAGTATCCGGCAACACGGACTCGGAAGTAGTTGTCAACAGCGGCAACGCCACGACAATTTTCCCTCAAACCCCCCCTGTGGCGCCCTCAGCGAGCCCTCGCCTAGCTCAACTCAAAGTCCGCAGTTTGTTGAGACTCAGCGCCAATATCTATCGCCTCAGCGGTCAAATTAACCCGATCGACACAGTTTATGTCAACAACGAAGAGATTAAGATCGATCGAAATGGCAACTTCAAGATCCAAGGAATTTTACCTCCAAGCCGCCGCCTCAAAATCGTAGTGCGAGGCCCGTCAGTCACAGAAAGGCATTACAGCCTCGCCGTTCGCTAAACAACCTCTCTAAGAGTAAATTGCGCGGGCAGTCTCTGAGGAAGTGAGTTAGATCGTAAGTCTTATCTGGGTTGATTATTGTGTGTAAGCGCGAAGCATTTTGCGGTGAATTTCGGTAGTCAAATTAAAGATATTTTGCGCCAACCCCTCCCCCTTACGGTATTGTAAAAATTCATGACTCTAACTCCTCTAGAAGGTCGGACTCGAATGTCAATTTTTGCGTCAAATTAATTGCATGAAGTTCAAACAATGGATGGATCATCTCAAACACAATCAACTGATCGGCCTCCGGCAATATATAATCACAAATCCTCCCTGGATAACAGGGGCAGTAGTAGGTATAATGTCTGTAGCCATGCTGCAATTGGGAATGTGGAAGCCACTAGAATATTTGGGATACAAAACGCTATTTGAAATTCGAGAATTGGGTATATTACCAAATCCCGGATGGGATTCTAGAATTGCAGTAATTGCGATCGAACCGCATTCCTTGCAAGAATACGGTCAATTTCCTTGGCCCCGCAACCGCTACGCCCAACTGCTAGAAGCACTGAAAGAATCTCCCCCTACAGCAGTTGGTTTTGACCTTCTTTTCCTCGATCCAAGTCCGAAAGATGATATTTTAGCCGCTGCAATCGCCGCCAACGGCAAAGTTGTACTCCCTAGAACCCTTAAAGAAGAACCAGTAGCATCTTTAAAAGCAGCCGCCGCAGGTGTCGGGCACATCAGCCAAGAAGCCGATAGCGACGGTATTACCCGCGAGTCAAAAATCGTTTTCAACGGGATTCCTAATTTCGGTTTAGCAATGACTCACAGGTACAATGCTGCTAATCCCCAAAATCCAGTATTAATCCCACAGTCCAAAAATAAACAGGACAAAAAAGTCTGGGTTAACTGGCCGGGAAAAACTGAAAATCTACCTACCTATGCTTTTGTTGATGTCGTAGAAGGTAGAATTCCTGCAGATGCTCTGACTAATAAGTTAGTTTTAGTGGGCATAGTTGCTACCGGTTTCGATCCGATATCTTCACCTCTCAACAAGACTACGGCTGGGGTTTATTTATATGCAGCATTGGTTGACAATTTGCTCAATCAACGCTTGCTGCGGCGGCTGCCGGTACAGCTAGAAATTTTGTTATTGTTAGGGATTGGCCCGCTTACCGCTTTGGTTCTGGGCAACCGAGGTGTTAACGAGAGAATTGCGATCGCTCTCGGTTTGCCTATAATTTGGATTGGGGCTGCTGCTTTGTTATTTGGCTTCTTTTTTTGGTGGGTTCCGATTGCCGCACCTATCGGCACCCTCATTTTATCTGGCACTGCTTTGCAACTGCGGGAACAGTACGAAAAGCAGCAGTTGATGAGGTTATTTGAAAAGCACGTCGATCCAGAGACGGCTCAGCTTATTTGGCAACGCAAAGCGGAGATATTTGAACAGGGAGAACTCGAACCTCAAGAACTTACAGCAACGGTGCTGTTTATGGATATTCGTAGTTTTACTTCGATTTCAGAAAAAATGCGACCGCGAGATTTACTCACCTGGTTGAACAATTATTTGGAAGCGATGACTAACTGTATTATGGATCACGGTGGCGTTGTAGATAAATACATCGGGGATGCAATTATGGCAGTTTTTGGAGTGCCTTTTTGTCATACCGAATATCGAGAAATTCAACAAGATGCTTTGAATGCAGTTGCGGCTTGTATTGCGATGCACGAACGGCTGCACCAACTTAATCAGCAGCTTAGAATTGAACGCAAACCTTTAATTAAGTTTGGCATCGGTTTGCATACCGGACAGTTAGTTGCTGGCAGCGTGGGCGGTTCCCGGCGTTTGAATTATTCTGTGATCGGCGATGCTGTCAACGTTGCTGCTAGATTGGAGGCGATGAATAAGGAAATTGTTTCTGACAGTCCTTTTAATTTGTTGGTGACGGCGAGGACTTTTTCTTACGTGCGCGATCGCTACGAAGGTCAAAAAGTAGGCTCGATTCAATTGCGCGGCAAAAAAGAAGAGACTGTGGTTTATGCTATTTTGGGCGAAAAGCATTAGTTATTGGGCATTGGGCATTGGGCATTGGGCATTGGGCATTGGTTCAGGACTTACGTATCAAAACCAAAGAAACCGGGTTGTTGGCAGTTTATGCCAGGATTCACGAAATATTCTCGCAAAAAACCCCGGTGGTTGAGCGAAGTCGAAACCCTGACCACCCGTGCGTAATTCCTAATCTAATCAAATACGCTTAGCCGCAAAGTTTTAGCTATTTTTTCTAACAGAAATAAGCCACCGACAGAGTTTCCCTCTTTATCCAAGGGCGGACTGTAAAAGCCGATCGCACCTTGACCCGGAATTACCGACACCAAAGCCCCGCTAACTCCCGACTTAGCCGGCAGTCCCACCCGCAGCGCAAAGCGGGCAGATGCTTCATACAAACCGCAAGTTGCCATCAGCGCTTTGACAGTAAGGCAGTTTTCCCCCATTGCTCGATCGCCACTATTTACCAAAACCATCCCCAGCTTAGCTAAATCTTCCACAGTTCCCGACAAACAGCAGACGCGATTGTAGGTTTCTAAAGCAATTTCCGCCTTTTGAATATAACCCGATTCTACCATTTTCAAGGCGATATTCCAATTATTTTGATTGGGATTTGTCATCACTGAATCGAGCATTAACTCGTCAACAAATAACTGACTGTCTGCCTGTTGATTCAGCCAAGTTCGCAAGTTTTGACAGCGCGACACAGCATTTTGACCGGGAATCAAAGACGCTAGGGCGATCGCCCCGCTATTAATCATCGGGTTTCTCGGCTTCCCTTGGTCTATTTCGAGTTGAGTTAAAGAATTGAAAGGCAGTTCCGAAGGTTCACAGCCAACGTAGTCAAATACCCTTTTTTCGCCCAATTCGCACAGCAAATAAAGCAGCACAAAAGGCTTGACTACACTCATCAGCGGGAATGTTTGAGCAATGCTACCCCAGCTCACAATTTGTGCGTCAATTGCCCGAATTTGCACGGCAAACCCTTGTTTATCGGCTTGCGCTAGGAGAGGTATGTACGCAGGAATTTGACCCGATTTACTGCGATTAAGTGCCTCTTTTGCCCAAACTGCCAGTTGTTCCGCTTCCAAGGAAGATAGTTGGCTGGTGAATATTTTCACTCTCGATTATTTAGATTATTTGAGATTTTAGATTGGCATTCCTGGCGCGATATTGAGCCAGAAACTCCGTTTATTAACCGAATTGCGTCACTTGGACCCGCTGCGGAAAGAAACTGGGTTTCTTCGGAGAGATCAACCAAGCTCGAACTTCAGGCTATTGACGTTTCTGCCCGCCGGGAGCCAATAAATTTTTCACAAAAAACCTGTACTTTGCATAAACACCTCCCCTTCACCCCGATATATAAGTAGCAGCTTCAAGGCCAGGCTGCTATCTAAAAAAAACCAGCACTAGCTGGAAATGCCTTCAGATGCTTATGTTTAAGCCCCAGCAAGGAGCGGGGTGCATATTTAACTTAATTCTTTCAGAGTTCGCGAAATCCTGTCCGGAAAACCCCCGAACCTTTAAGAATGTACTATCCAACCGGATTCACCAAAACCAGGATAAAAAAATGCCAGAAGAAGCGAAAGCAGAAGCACCAAAGCCCGCTCCGCTGATTTTTAAGGGTGTGTGCAACGACGGGGTTCTCAAGGGCAAAGAAATTGAAGGCAAACTAGACATCAAAGTCAACGTTGAATCTGTCAAAACCCCTGAAGCAAAGCCCAAAAAATCCGAGTGGGAGCCAGTTATCTTTTGGGTATTGTTTGCAGTCATGGCAAACTTGATTGTCGGCGACCCCGCCGGAATGAGAAAAAAATACAGCTCCCCACAAAGGTCTCATTCTCATCAGATTTTAAACCAATCTGGGGAGCAGTCGCTGTTGCCTAAGAAAAACACCAGCAACTTGCCACTTTAGGCCCTGGGAGCCTGCCAGCCGCGCAAATAGTAATAAAAAGACCCGAAATATTCATCGAATACTCGCGTCGTAGTTACCAAAGCTTCTGCACTAGGCAAAAAATCTCCCGCGTCTAAGCGGAGTCTGCTGGATCTCCCTCCTGAGGTGGGTTGAAAAGTGTAGAAGTCGGTAGCCCTAGGAATCACCTGGATTCCCATATTCGCAAAAGCGAGGCTGGCACGGCGCATCTGAATCGCAGATGTTACCAGGATTACTTTACGCGGGGCGCCACGCCTGTCGAGTATCTTTCTCACCTCTTCAGCGCTGGTGCGTATGTTGCTGCCGTTATCGTCGAGAACGATACTGCTGCGCGGCACGCCCATGTTGTTTGCCAGCAAAGTCTCGATATCCTTAGCTTCGCCAACATAACCCTCCAACTCTGGTCTCGGGCCAGCGGTAACGATGACCATCGGTGCCACTTTTTGGCGGTACAAAACCGCAGCATAGGGCAGGCGATTGCCGGTATCTGTTAGTTGAATTGCAACTCGGTTGGGGATGTGAGGCTGAGTGGTTCCCTTGCCCAGGAGGACGATCGCCGCTGCGGTTTCGTCGCAGCAAGCTGTGCGGACGGCGGCGGCGGCGTCCCGTTCTGCTTGTTCGGCGAACCAGTAAGCGACAACTGGCATACTCGAAAGAATTAAAACTAGCAGCGCTGCCAGGATCATTCTCGGCGCCGGGTTGCGGATGCCCCCGTTCGTGATCAGCGCCGATGCAATCACCAGCAGCGTGATGGAAAAACCCAGCGGCTTAAAGAAGAAGGCTATGAGCCCGAAAATCGCTGCTCCGACCGGGGTGTCTGGTGCAAAAAAAGCTAGGATCAAAAGGCTGATCAGCAGCAAAACGCGCAGCCGATCTAATAATGGATTGTCTTTGCCTCCTGATTGATCCCACCAGGATTTGATCAGTGAGAACAGGAGGAATAGAAATAGAATGCGAGCTAACAGTTCTGGCATCTTGCAATATTCTGTGTCTTCATAAATTAGTACAGAAGTTTTGGAAACGAGCGCTAATTTAACTGCGGTAGGAAATACGGGCATCGGTGGGTTTTTAACTTTCGCGAATAACGCAGTCCGATCGCATTTATCCTAATGCTCGCTTCCTGTCAGCTATAAACCATTGGTTGCAGGGTGAAACCCGCTACTTCCAGTCACAGATTGCTGACAGTTAATTGGTAATTGATAACTGGTAATGGTTGATTGATAATTGGTAATGAATCGAGCACGCCGCAGGTGAAATTGGCAATTCAACTCTGCTTTCTGCTGCCTGCTTTTTTTCCCCATTACCTGTTACCCATTCACCAATCCCAATTTATCGGCGCTTCAGTTGATTCCGAATTGCCTGCGTTACCGTTTGAATTACTTTAACACGAGCATAATACTTGTTATCCGCCGCAATTAGCGTCCAGGGAGCAAGCGGCGTGCTGGTACGCTGAATCATTTGATTCACCGCCACTTCATAATAATTCCACTTTTCCCGATTCCGCCAATCTTCCTCGGTGAGTTTGTATTGTTTAAATGGATTGTTTTGCCGCTCTGTAAACCGCTTTAGTTGCTCGTCAGGACTGATGTGCAGCCAGAATTTAACTAAGACACAACCGAAACTGGTGAGTTGCTCCTCAAATTCATTGATTTCCTGATAAGCTCGGCGCCATTCGGGTTCGGTGGCAAATCCTTCGACTCGCTCGACCAGCACTCTACCATACCAACTACGATCGCAAATGCTGATTTTACCAGCCGTTGGCAGCCGTCGCCAGAACCGCCAGAGGTAGTGATGCGCTTTTTCTTCGTCTGTCGGCGCCCCAAAGGCATTAACGATGTAACTGCGGGGGTCTAATATGTCCGTCAAGCGCTTGATTGCTCCTCCTTTACCGGCGGCGTCCCAACCTTCAAACAGCACTAACACGGGGATTTCCTCTTCGTAGATGCTTTGTTGCAGTTTGCCAAAACGGGTTTGTTCCTCGCGAAGTTGCTGTTTGTATTCATCGGGCGACAGCGATTGAGTTAAATCTACTTGGGCCAGCAAATCTGGTTCGGTGGGTTGCAAGCTTTCTTGAGGTGGCAATTTCACGGGTGCAGATTGCATCGGCAGTCTGTCTAAGGCTTCTGTAATTGTCGCTGCCATTTGCGTTAAAACTTTGACTCTCGCCCACCGTTGACAATCGCCTTCTACTAGCGTCCAAGGTGCGGGGCCCGTGCCGGTTTGGGCTACCATTTCTTCGGCAAAAGTTGTGTATTCTTCGTATTTTTTGGCTTGTTTCCAATCTTCGGGCCGCACTCGCCAAGCTTGTAAGGTGTCGTCTTCTAGTTTGTTGAGCCGATGCTTGAGTTCTTTTTTGCTCAGGTGAATCCAAAATTTGGCAATTGCGGCGCCGTCATCAACAATCTGCCGCTCGAAGGCGTTGATTTGCCTGATGGCTGTCGGTACTTCTGCCTCGGAGACTCGATCGAACAATCGGTCTTCTAAAATGTGAGTGTACCAACTGTGGTAGAAAAAACCGATTTTGCCGCGGGCGGGGAGTTTCTGCCAAAACCGCCATAGGAAAGGATAGCCCATTTCTGCATCTGACGGCGGCCAAATCGGGTGGACGGCAAACCCCCGCGGGTCCATGTACCCTACCATTTGTTTGACTAAAGCACCCTTGCCGGCGGCGGCCCAACCTTCGAGGACGATAATTGCGGGCAATTTTTTTTCCCTGCAGGCCAGTTGGAGCGATCGCAACTGTTTCATTAAAATTTCGATCTTGGCATCGTAGGTTTCTTTATCCAAGGAAATATCTAAATCGAGGTGGTCGAGCATATTTACCTCATATAAATCTGTAAAAAACAGTTTAACGTTAGTTTAACGTTTGGATAAAATTAAATCTTCAAGTCCGGGAAAAACGTTATAAAAATTACAGTTACGGCTGGTTAAAAGCCGGAGCGCTCCTGCAATCAAATGCCCGCCTCGTTAATACTAGCAATAATCCCTCGATTTCCAACTTGCAAAAAAAAACAGCTCAGGTTATAGTTGAAAAAGGGAACTTTTAAATAAGTTCAATTTCTCCCCTCCCCCGATCGGGCGAGTTAACAGGAGGAGCCAAAAATCCCAGAAAAACGATTTATTGTAAAACAGAGCAAAAGTAAAAATCAACTACCCGGTGGGGGTGACAACTTCTTTACTTAGCTGTAGAAACTTTATTCAAACAATAGTAGTTACTTAAGCACCAAGCTTGGTAACGAAAGAGAGCGCGACTCATCGACATCCAGCCATAAACTCACATACAAAACTCGCCCAAAAGGGCAAACCAATTTTTATGATTGCGCTATAAGATAAAACGTGAAAGCCTGGGTGATATAAACAGGTTTCTGAGTTTTATCGACACCACAATAAATCTGCATTACATCCGCGTTTATCCGCGTTCATCTGCGGTTAATCATCAAAAACTCGGATTTTTGCAAGAAATTCACTGTACTTGTTTGCCAATACCAATTAAGAGGAACAGTCCGAAATTACGGATTGCAAGTTTTTTATGAATCTCTTGACAACACGCTCGTACAAGGGCGAAACTGACTGGTGCGCGATCGCAAATTTGATCGATGCTTGCGAAAAAGTGGATAGACTCGGCGAAGAAGTCTCAGCAACTGAACTCAAGCTAATACTCGATGCACCCAAACTCGACCAAGCTCGCGACGTGCAGTTGTGGGAAGATGGTAATTACAAACTCATCGGTTTAGCACTGCTAGATATGCCCGATTCGCCAGAGGAAATAGACGCTTGTCTCTGGTTTTACGTGCATCCAAATGTCCGTGGCGAAGGATTAGAAAAAGACATAATTAAGTGGGGAGAAAAGCGGCTGCGCGAAGTAGGAAAAGAACGGAATTTGCCTGCAAAATTGCGTACCTACAGCCGGGAGGATAAAACAGATGAAATCCTGCTGTTAGAAAAACAGGGCTTTGAGGTCGATCGCTATTTTTGGACAATGGCCCGATCCCTCGCCGAACCCATTCCCACACCCGAATTTCCGGCAGATTTTGCCCTAACACACGTATCCGGAGAACAAGACATCCAACCCTGGGTAGAAATGTTTAACCAGTCATTTATCGATCACTGGAATCACCACGATTTAACTGCGGAAACCGTGCGCTACTGGATGCAAGACGCCAATTATCAGCCGGAATTAGACTTGATTGCTGTTTCGGGCGATCGCAAATTTGCAGCTTTCTGCGACTGTCAAATTAAACCTCAAAAAAACGCCCGCAGCGGCACAAAAGACGGTTGGATTGAATTGTTGGGTACGCGGCGCGACTTTCGGAAAATGGGTTTAGGAAAAGCGATGCTGCTGGCGGGTTTGCACTCCTTAAAAGCGGCGGGTGCAAATACTGCGAAACTCAGCGTCGATGCTGACAGTTTGACAGGGGCGACAAAGCTTTACAAATCAGTCGGTTTCCGCCCGATGGAAACTTGGATCGAGTGGGCTAAGACTGTTTAGAAAAGGTTGGCTGTGAAGGCGAGAACCCCGACTGCTTAAAGAAGTCGGGGTTTTCAAGTGCGATCGAACTTGGCGATCGACTTTTGGGTTAAGTGCGATCGCTCTTTTGGATCGAATGGGCGATCGCGCTTTTCATTTCTTACTGTAGTTTAGACTAACTAAAGATGAGAACGGTGGCCCAAGAAAAACTAGAGCCACCGTTAAGGAGAGAATGAGGGTGAAAAATAAAAACCTATTCACTCCTTAAATGAACAGTGAACGATTAAAGGACTTTCGTCAAGAAGCATACGAGTTATTGGTACGAGGCAAGGATGCAACATTCGAGCTCATGGATGCAGTGATGACCACGCCCGAATTCGTCATGTTTGGCCGAATTTTCGCTCAATCCATTATTCAATCGTCAATGGTCAAGCGTTTACGAGGCATTGCAAGACTGTAGGCCAGACCGGAAAAAACTGATGCTGCTGTATCTCCAGC
Source organism: Microcoleus sp. K1-B1 (assembly GCF_036704705.1). NCBI lineage: Bacteria > Bacillati > Cyanobacteriota > Cyanophyceae > Oscillatoriales > Microcoleaceae > Microcoleus > Microcoleus sp. K1-B1. The sequence continues at coordinate 25,149 of NZ_JAUBSH010000028.1, forward strand.
AATTAGAACAGCAAGTACCCGTAGCAGAACATCTGTTAGTGGCAATTGACCACACTGCATGGGGGAGACCAGATGCTAAAACATTAAAAGATAGAACCCATGAATATCAGGGGGGCGTAATTATTGGACAAGGGTACAGTACCATTGCGTGGATACCAGAAGCACAAGGAAGCTGGGCATTACCCCTACTCCATGAAAGAATTAGGGCGTTGCTGAACGTGAGTATGAATTTACATTTTTCACTCTTTGATAAACACAGACTTTTTGTGCCTGTGAGCTTTGGCGCAGAACTTAATTCATACCGTCACTCACTCGAAGTCTTCTCTAAATATATAGCCTTTCTCAGATAGATGAGGTATGTAATAAGGCTTGAAAGTCCCGCTATTCAGGGAATATCGGGCACCTCATCTTTTTAATAAAGGCTATAAGAGTTTTCTCTAAATAGCTCAATTATGGAAGGTGGTTCAAAAGGTTGTTCAGTTGGTGGTTTCCAAACACAGAAAGACTCAGGCTTGCGAGGGCAAGTTTTGGAAGCGATCGGATTTCCGCTGAGGTAAAGCTCAGTCAGGTTAGTCAAGGATTCTAGCGGTTTGATGTCGCTAATTTGATTGTTGTAGAGATACAGATCAGTCAGTTTAGTCAAAGAGCGCAAGGGTTTGATGTCGGTGATTTTATTGTTGTAGAGATGGAGCCGAATCAGTTTAGTCAAAGAGCGCAAGAGTTTGATGTTGCTGATTTGATTGTTGTAGAGATAGAGCCGAGTCAGTTTAGTCAAGGATTCTAGCGGTTTGATGTCGCTGATTTTATTGTCGCTGAGCTTGAGCCAAGTCAGTTTAGTTAAGGATTGCAAAGGTTTGATGTCGCTAATTTGATTGGAGGTGAGGTAAAGCTCAGTCAGTTTAGTCAAGGATTCTAGCGGTTTGATGTCGCTGATTTTATTGTTGTAGAGATAGAGCCTCTTCAGGTTAGTCAAGGATTCTAGCGGTTTGATGTCGCTGATTTTATTGTTGTAGAGATAGATCCCCGTCAGTTTAGTCAAAAATTCTAGCGGTTTGATGTCGCTGATTTTATTGTCGCTGAGCTTGAGCCAAGTCAGTTTAGTCAAGGATTGCAAAGGTGTGATGTCGCTGATTTGATTGGAGGTGAGGTAAAGCTCAGTCAGGTTAGTCAAGGATTCTAGCGGTTGGATGTCGCTGATTTTATTGTTGTTGAGGTTGAGCCAAGTCAGTTTAGTCAAGGATTGCAAAGGTTTGATGTCGCTGATTTTATTGCCTGAGAGGTTGAGCCAAGTCAGTTTAGTCAAGGATTGCAAAGGTTTGATGTCGCTGATTTTATTGCTTGAGAGGTTGATCCGAGTTAGATTAGTCAAGGATTCTAGCGGTTTGATGTCGCTGATTCGATGTCCAGAGAAGGATAGAGTTGGCAAACTCGAAAGTGTCTGATTAGCCGCATTGCACTCTGTAGTCCCGGCTCGCTTCAACAGCGCATCAACAGTATGTTTAGCTTCAGGCCTCAAAGAATCCCGATCGCGACACCAATCAGCAAATGTTCGTCTACTGTTTATCCCTAGCCTCTCTGCGACTAACGCGGAAAATCCGTTTCCACATGATGTTAGGAGGATCGCACTACAAGTAACTGCAATCAACCTTTGTACTTCTACAACACCCTGTTTACGATACCGCTTTGGTAAATTTATATGTTTGTCTGTAACTATAAGCGTCATAATCTTATTACTATTCTATTTCTCGGCGTTGCTGAACTTGAGTATGAATTCACATTTTTTACTTGTTGATAAACACAGACTTTGTGCGCCTGTGAGCTTTGGCGCATAACTTAATTCATACCGTCACTCACTGCCTTCTCTAATCAGCTCAATTATGTGAGGTTGTTCAGTTAGTGGTTTCCAACTACAGAAAGACTCTGGCTTGAGAGGGCAAGTTTTGGGAGCGATCGGATTTCCGCTGAGGTAGAGTACTGTTCTAGTCAAAGAGCGCAAGGGTTTGATGTCGCTGATTTGATTGTTGTAGAGATGGAGCCGAGTCAGTTGAGTCAAAGAGCGCAAGGGTTTGATGTTGGTGATTTGATTGGTGTTGAGGTCGAGCCAAGACAGATTAGTCAAAGAGTGCAAGGGTTTGATGTCGCTGATTTGATTGTTGCTGAGGTCGAGCCAACCCAGTTTAGTCAAGGATTCTAGCGGTTTGATGTCGCTGATTTGATTGTTGTAGAGATGGAGATGAGTCAGGTTAGCCAAGGATTCTAGCGGTTTGATGTCGCTGATTTGATTGGAGGGGAGGTTGAGCTGAGTCAGTTTAGTCAAGGATTGCAAAGGTTTGATGTCGCTGATTTGATTGTTGTAGAGGGTGAGCCAAAGCAGGTTATTCAAGGAGTCTAGCGGTTTGATGTCACTGATTTGATTGTGGCTGAGGTTGAGCCACATCAGGTTAGTCAAGGATTCTAGCGGTTTGATGTCGCTGATTTGATTGTGGTTGAGGTAGAGCCTCTTCAGGTTAGTCAAAGATTCTAGCGGTTTGATATCTCTAATTTTTTTCTGGGTAAGTATTAGAGTTGGCAAAACCGATAGTATCTGATTAGCCGCATTGCACTCTGTAGTCCCGGCTTGCTGCAACAGCACATCAACAGTATGTTTAGCTTCAGGACTCAAATTTGCCCGCTCGCGACACCAATCAGCAAATGTTCGTCTACTGTTTACCCTTAGCCTCTCTGCCACTAACGCAGAAAATCCGTTGCCACATGATGTTAGAACGATCGCACTACAAGTAACTGCGATCAACCTTTGTACTTCTACAACACCCTGTTTTCGATACCAGTTTTGTAAATTTATATATTTGTGTGCAACTACGAGTGCCATAATCTTGTACCTCTAATTTTCTGATACATGAAAAGCGGAAAACGGCCCAAGATATGGGTTTGATTCCATTACCCAAAGTATTCATAACTTAGCACATGACATCAAACAACTATTTTCCTTTTTTGAATAAATCACCCCTACCCTTTTTAAGGGGGCTAGGGGGAATCTGTGTTAACTGAACCTTATGCTATATACTATGCGTCCGTAAGTCCTGTATTTAGCTACTGGCATGAGTTCGTTGTTTTAACCAATCTAGTTGATAAGATGTAGCCCGACCAAATCTGTAGCAAAACTTTAAGAAATTCGGTCGGAAGGTATGATTTACTAAAAATTAAAAACTGTCGATCGATCAGACTGGACACTTTAACAATGATTCTCAGGGAGCATTTTATGAAATCCATTGCTAAAAACAGCATCCACTGGACTTACTCAGTGGCTATTTTCTGTGCCATTTTCACAATACAGCAACAAAAAGCTACAGCAGCAACGCTATCTAACGGGTGGAATTATGCGATCGATTCCTTCAACGACGGCGTGACAGGGCCCCAAATCGGCGGCGGGGAATTTGAATTTTACGGCATCGCCATCAAAGAAACATCAGATACAGCTTTTATCGCCATCAACTCTAATCTAAGTTTAGCAGGATATGCCGACCCACTCGCTCAAAGAGGCAACATCAACTACGGCGATTTATTCTTCAATTTTTCCGGTCAAAACTTTAATACAGCTAACGCAAACGGCAGCTTGTTTGGTATCCGCTTTGCCGAAGGAAATGACTCCAGCGTGGCGACAACAGGCGTTTACAGTAACGTTACAGCGAAAAACGTCAGTCAAACTAACTCTGGTTTTAGTAATTTAAATCAATTCAATACGGTAGTTGCATCTCAAGGCGGAACCCCATCAATGGGCGATTTAGCTGCCACCGACCCCTATTTTCAACAAACAGGAAACTGGACTGTTCTCAACTCAATTGCTACGGGTACAAAAGTAGGAGAAGTTAATTTTTTAACGCCAGCAACTTTGAGTGTCCTCGGTCTTAATTTCGCTCAGTTTAATGCAGTAGGTTCTCAAACAATTGGATTCAGTTTCAATAAATCCTCAATGCCTTCGGGGAACTATATTGCTAACTTTTTTGCCGAGTGCGCTAACGATGCGATCGCCATTCAAGGATCGTTTGAGGCTGTACCCGAACCTTCTACTTTGTTTGGTACTTTAGTAGGATTGAGCTTTTTAGGTATGGGCGCAGCAAAACGCAAAATTAAGCGCAATATTTCCTAAGTTAGGTAGGGTGTGCATTAAGTACCTTACAAATAGCTGTTATGCACACCTTACAAATAGCCGTAGTGCCTCACAAATTGCAAACAGTAGAGTAGATTATGGATAGATAAAATGTGCCCACACATTCCCATCTGGCCCAGCAACTTGATTGACATAACTGTAGGGATACATCAACTTTCTCCCCTCAGTATCGCTGTAACCAGTGAGTGCATCTCCCCAAGGATCTTGCACGATATAACCCTGAGAATTGTAGCCAATTACAGTAAGAATGTGACCGGCCGCAGTAAAATCTCCCGCTAAAACTACTGGCCGCCGGTTCAGCAATTCCGATCGCACCTGGGCCCACGTGCGAGTCGTACTAAAACTCGTCTTAAACCCGTAGGCCTGAATCAGCGCCGAAAGCACGCTGTGATCCGTTTGAGAACCCTGGCCGGCATAGTCGAAACACCACTGCAACAACTCATCCTCCAACTGTCCGCCCCACTGAGAACGAAGGCCATAATAATAAAGCACCATGGCGATCGAAGTTACGTTGCAAGTAGACCAGTCAAAACGCGGATTGTCCCGCTGCGAAAAATACGGCACGTTCAATTCCACATTGTTCGGAACCGGATCGAAAATTTTATCTCCCCGCTTGAACTGAACAAAACTAGGAAAAACATAACCTGTATTGCCAAAATTCGGCAGTTCTTCAGTCAGGGAAACTTTCAGGTGAGATCCTTCCGCACCGTAGCTGTTCACGCCATAAACTCGACCTAAAGGCAGCGGAGTTTTCTCGGTACTGCTCAGGCTAGAAGAATCTACCGGCCGTTTTTTAAAGACAGTTGCTTGCAGGATTGTCATCGTCAAAGCATCCGGGTCAAAGGGAACTTCTTTGCCGTCTTTTTTAATTTTAACGTCCTGCCAATAAATAAATCCGATATTGCCGAAACCGGGAATAGATTCGGCAAGAGTTACTCGGAAATGCCCCAAAATGCAGGCATAACCAGTAATGGCATAGGTAGTGCCTAAAAGTAGGTCAGCCATTTGATCGGCAGGCAGTTTCGATGAATCTTCGGGTTTAGCTTTAATCTGAGTTGTTTGAGTTACCAACAGTTGAGCGCTGACGTTGCTATTGGGTACGTCAGCCAGGTTAAATTTTAGGATTTGAGTACCTTTTGCCAACTGAACGTCGGGTTCATAAAAATAGCCAAAAGTGCCGACAGGCCAAATTGCTGAATCCAGAACCACCTTGAGATGCCCGTCAATAAATCCGTATTTGCTAACGGCCAAAGTCTGGCCTGCTTTGACAAAAACTTTTTGCTGATTGTTGAGCCGGGAAGAATCAAGGGGAGCTACCTTAAACAAAGTGTCAGAAACTATTTTTAAGGTCAAACCTTTTCCGACAGTTAGCGGATCGGAAGTTACGGTAATGTAAATTATTTGGCTGCCAGTAACGTTACCTTTGCTGTCAGTTGCCCGCAACCTGAGCCACCGAGCTCCCGCTACGCTAAATCCTTTAGACAAATTAACTTCCCAAGTGCTGGCAGTTTGGTTTAGCGTGACGCTTAGGGGCAATGTATCCTCAGCTATCACCTCAATTTTTGCTGCTTGTTGCCGATCATAAGTACCCCGAAGGACGATCGGCTGATTTACTAAAACTTCTGACGGCCCTTGATAAGTTAAATTCACAGCGGGATTAAAAGATTTGCCACCGCGACTGAATTGCACAAAATCGGGATAAATGAAACCTGTATTGCCAAATTGCGGCAAATTCTCGGTCAGCGAGACTTTAATGTGGCTTTGTTCGATCAAGAATCCGGCAATTCCGTAAATCATTCCCGCCGGCAAGGTAATTTTTTCTTGGGGTGGCAGGCTAGCGGCATTTATCGGCCGCTTTTTAAACACAGTCGTTTTGATTACAGTCATCGTAACCGCATTTCTATCATACTCAATTCCCCTCCCGTCTCGCAAAATTTGGACGTGCAGCCAGTACAGAAATCCCGAAGTTCCTAAGTTAGGAACTGCCCGATCAAAAGCGACTCGAAAATGGTTTTCCACGCAAGCGTAGCCGAGAAGATTGAAAGTTTCTCCTGGGTTAAATAGTAATTTCTGAGTTGGGCCTAAAGTTCCAGAATCTGCGGGGGTGAACTTTAACCATGTCTTTTTGATCACCCACAGTAACTGCATTCCAGGCGGCGGGGTCGGCAACTCGGCGCGATCGAATATGAGAATTTTTGCGCCTTTGGTTATGAGTACGTGTTTTTCGTAGAAAAAGCCGGACTTTCCCACCGGATAAATTGGATTATTTAGTTGAACATTCAGATGTCCGTCTTCTAACTCGTAGTCGCTAACTGGATATATTTTCCCTGCTGGTATGTCCGCTTTTTGCAGATCGTTGAGATTGCTGGCGGGCAGTGTTCCGGCTTTGAATTTGGTATCTGTGAGAGTAATTAACGTGAAAATTTGAGCGGGTGACCCAGAAGCAGGATTAACTTTGATGTTAATTGTTTGTTGGCCGATAACTTTGCCGGTATTATCAGTTGCCCTCACCTGCACTGTGCGAGTTCCTGTGCTATCGAATCCTTTTTCTAAACTGATGTTCCAAATGCCTCTAGAGAGATTTATCCCTACATTCAGGGCATTTGAGCCTTCTGCTGCTGAAATCGCTGCCACTAGATTTTTGTCAAAAGTGCCAACTAAGACAGCGGCTTTATTGACCTCAATTTCTTGCGGGCCTAAGTAACTCAAAATAATGTTGCTGTTTGTCATTATCTATCCCCCTACCTACTTAATTATTCAGCTAAAGCAAGGATAACTTCTGATTTTATCAAACACAATGACTCGAACCAGGACAAAATCGCCCCTAGATTCAGCCTACGGGCGGTTAATGCCTTTTCCAGCATAAGTTTTTAATTGTTGGCGGGAGTTGCGCCACAAATCTAACTTTAGGCGTACAATAAGCACCTTAACCGAATATATGTCTGGTTGAGCGGATTTGTGGTGGGAGTTTTAAGGGAAGGAATTTAGTTCGAGTAGGTTCATTCCCCCTGTACCCTTGACCCCTCACTGGCTGAGTCAATCGATTTTAGATTTTAGATTTTAGATTTTAGAATTGAAGCATTGACCCCACGGCTGAATCCGGGGGCTTGTATCCTGGATGCTTTCGGTCAGGACTTACTAAAAAAAACCGGTTCCTAGGAGAATATTGCCTATAGCAACGAGGCATCGAGGAAGGAACCGGGTTTTTAGCCGTTTGGTGCGTGCAGGAAGGTTAGTGCGATCGGCTAAACTTCGACTAAACTATGGTGACGAGAATATCTTGAGCGTGAGAGTCAACTTTCAGATTTTCTCCTTCATAAACCTGAATAATTTTGCCGGTACCGTCGATGACGAAAGTAACGCGCTTGGCATAATCGCCTTTCTCGACATCGTAAGCTTTGGTAATCGTGCCATCAACATCTGCTAATAGCTGGAAAGGCAAACCGTATTTTTCTGTGAACTTTTGATGCGATTCCTCGTTGTCGCGGCTGACACCGAGAACTACTATATCTTTGCCTTTGTATTCTTCATGGGCTGCTTTGAAGCTTTGGGCTTGTCTGGTGCAGCCTGGGGTGTCATCTTTGGGGTAGAAATACAAGATTACGGTTTTACCTGCGAATTGGGACAGGGAGACGGTGTTGCCGTTGGTGTCTTTGGCGGTAAACTGAGGGGCAGCGCACCCAACTGGTAATGTCATAGTTTTGTTTCCCTTGCGATTTATAAATGTATTTTAATTGACTTTGTGCTTCGGCGATTGAAAAAGGTATCGCCGATGGAAATCGCTTTTTTTGAACTGGAACTCGAATAACGAGCGTAGCATATTCGAGTTCCAGTTCAAGCAATCACCTTGACTCAAGTCGATTGGCGACGGCGGAAATTCGCAATATCCATCAAAAATACCATAGCTTAAAATGCCTTTTACAGCCAAACTCGTCTAACCGGTCGTAAAATATAAGAGACATCCTATATTAATTCCCTACCATGTCGATCGCCGTCATTAAAGAACATATCGAAATCACCCCAGGAATCTGTGGGGGAAAACCCCGTATCGCCGGACATCGCATCCGAGTTCAGGATATAGTTGTTTGGCACGAACAAATGGGAATGTCACCCGACGAAATTCTGTATCACTATCCGAGTATTACTTTATCTGATATCTATGCAGCTTTAGCCTATTATCACGATCGTCGAGATGAAATTCGCTCTGCAATCGAAGCAGATGCAGAATTTGCTCGCCAATTGAAAGCTCAAACCCCATCGCTATTGCAACAAAAATTAAAAAATCGTCAAGATGGCTAAGATAAAATTCCATCTCGACGAAAATATAACTCTTGCCATAGCGAATGGATTGCGAAGACGTGGAATTGATGTCACCACAACTCCAGAACAAGGAATGATCGGGCAATCCGACGAACAACAATTAGCATTTTCCCTGTCTCAAGAGCGAGTGATTTTTACCCAAGATACGGATTTTTTAAGACTGCATCATGCAGGTTTGTCTCACGCGGGTATTGTTTACTGTCTGCAAACCAGTAAATCGATTGGGGAAATTTTGCAAGGATTAGTATTAATTTGGGAGGTAGTGAATGCTGAAGAAATGAACAATCATTTCGAGTATTTGTAAAAAGAGGCGATCGTGCAGTGACGATAAGCACTTGCACCCTGAGTATTAATTATAGGCTAGTTGGAACTCTGTTGAGCCTATATCATAATTTAGGTAGATTTGTGAGAAATCTACTTTCTTGACTATAAATAGGTGATGATAAAAGTAGTAGCTACTCAAAAGTTCTCGCAATGACTTTTATCCCATCCGAAGCATTTAAATCTATTAGTTATCCCGATCGCACCGTAAAAAGAGCCGATCGCGCCGTCCGGTGCAGCCCTTTTCAATTACACTTCTTCCAGACAATCCGCGATAACAGTGTTTTCCTAACTGCGATCGCCTCAAATTCCGGTGTCGAAAGCGGCTACACCCGATCGCCCGTATCCGAACTCGTAGCCGAAAACTCCCTGCTGTGGCTGATCCAAGTCGGCGTGTTGCGGCGGGAAGTAGACGGACAAGGCATTACCGACAGTTTTCGCCTCACGCCCCTAGGCCGCCAACTCGTGGAAAAATGGGAACAGGAAGGACAGGGAGTGCCTGCCGCGTCATTGTGCGATCGTATGGGAAATGCGGTTAGCCGCGGATTGGGAGTATTTCTATGAGGGGTTTTCACTTGCCCTAGTCCGAGATTCCGACATTCCGAGATTCCGAGATTCCGAGATTCCGAGATTCCGAGATTCCGAGATTCCGACAGTCCGACATTCCGAGATTCCGACATTCCGCCATTCCGACATTCCGACAGGGAATGAATTCCCTGTCTCATAGCAAAAGTCGGTTAAAACCGACTGCAAGTGTCAATTCAATTCGATGTTGAGTTTCGCATAAAACCGACTGCAAGTCTCAATTTAACTCGATGTTGAGTTTCGCAATGCACGTTAATCAAGATCCTCAGTCCTCTTGCAGAGGACTTCCGCTATGAGACAGGGATTTCAATCCCTGTCGGACTCGCCGTCAAACGAGTTAGACCCCTTACAGCCGTCAAGCGAAGGACGGGGTTTTAGACCCATTTTCTTGATAAATTAAATGCACGATCGCTTAACTAATACAAATTAAACTTAAATCAAATAAAAATAATGGTTCAAACCGCTTCTAAACCTTTGACTCTCGCCGAATTTCTCCAACTGTCGGAAACCAAACCCGCCAGCGAATTCATCGATTGCCAGATTATCCAGAAACCTATGCCCCAAGGAAAACACAGCACAATTCAAAGCGATTTGGGTGCTGACATCAACCGGGTACTCAAACCGCAACGCATCGCCCGCGCCTATCCAGAATTACGGTGCACCTTTGGCGGTAGATCGACTGTACCCGATCTTGCAGTCTTTACCTGGGAACGCATTCCCCGCGACGAAAACGGCGAAGTAGCCAACACTTTCGCCATCGCCCCCGACTGGACAATCAAAATTCTTTCCCCCGACCAAAGTCAAACTAAAGTCGTCCGCAACATTCTCCACAGTCTCGCCCACGGAACCCAGATGGGCTGGTTGATTGACCCGGAAGAAGAACTGGTATTTGTCTATTTTGCCGATCGCACTTTAGCAGTTTTTGAAGAACCGGGCGATCGCATCCCCGTCCCGTCGTTTGCTGAATCCTTCAATCTCACCGTCGGTCAAATGTTCAGTTGGCTGACTGAGTAGCGCCATCTAGATTTATGAATGATTTTTACCGCAGAGGGCGCAGAGGGCGCAGAGGTAGAGAAGAGAGAGTTCTCTACGGATTTGGTTCGATCGAATGTGCGGTCGATCGCTTATACTAAAATATCTGGTTGTCAGCTCTTCAATGACGAGAGATGACTAAAGTGGTCACTACAAACTTGATTATGATTATTTAACCGGACTTGATATCATCTTTCAAATAACCGCTAACTACTAACAACTAACTACATAAAACGTTTCTCAAAAATGGAAGCTAAATCTTACAAAGACACCGTAAACCTGCCCAAAACAAAGTTTGATATGCGCGCCAACGCCACCAAGCGCGAACCAGAATTGCAACAATTTTGGGCAGATCAAGAAATCTACGATCGCCTCTCGGAAAATAACCCAGGCGACTTGTTCATCCTCCACGACGGGCCACCCTACGCTAACGGACAACTCCACATCGGCCACGCCCTCAACAAAATCCTCAAAGACTTTATCAACCGCTACCAAATGCTACGCGGCAAAAAAGTCCGCTACGTGCCCGGTTGGGATTGTCATGGATTGCCGATCGAACTTAAAGTCTTGCAAGATAAGAAGATGAAATCGGAGGAGCGGCTAAATCTTACCCCGATCGAACTTCGCCGCAAAGCCGCCGCCTTCGCGCAGCAAACAATGGAACAGCAGCGCGAATCCTTCCAGCGCTACGGCGTTTGGGGCGACTGGGAACACCCGTATTTAACCATGAAACCCGAATACGAAGCCGCTCAAATCGGCGTTTTCGGTCAAATGGTGCTCAAAGGCTACATCTACCGCGGCTTCAAACCGGTTCACTGGAGTCCGAGCTCGAAAACGGCCCTCGCCGAAGCGGAATTGGAATATCCCGAAGGCCACACGTCCCGAAGCATCTACGTCGGCTTTCATGTGAAAAAATTGTCAAAATCTTTGCAGTCGAAGCTCAAACGCTATATGCCGAGCCTCTGGGCGGCGATTTGGACGACTACTCCCTGGACAATTCCGGCAAACTTGGCGATCGCCGTCAATCCCGAACTTACTTATGCGGTGGTGGAACCGCCGGGAAATTCCCACATCGCACAACAATTTATGTTAGTAGCTGTCGATGCGGTCGATCGACTGTCGGCAACTTTTAACACAGAATTAAAAATACTCGCCACCTTCAAAGGCAAAGAATTAGAAGGTTGCAGTTACAAACACCCGTTGTTCGATCGCGAAAGTCCAATTGTTGCCGGCGGCGACTACATTACCGCTGATTCTGGTACGGGATTGGTGCACACCGCACCCGGTCACGGACAAGAAGACTTTATTGTCGGAAAACGCTGCGGTTTACCAGTTTTAACACCCGTAGACGAGAACGGAAATTTCACCGCAGAAGCCGGACAGTTTGCAGGTTTAAATGTCCTCGGAAAAGGCGTCCGAGACGGCAATGGCGCAGTAATTGATGCCCTTGCAGCAGCAAATTGTTTGATAAAAGAGGAAAGTTACGCTCACTCTTATCCTTACGATTGGCGCACTAAAGAGCCGACCATTTTTCGGGCGACGGAACAGTGGTTTGCTTCCGTTGAAGGGTTCCGCGATGAAGCCTTAAAAGCGATCGCCGATGTGAATTGGATTCCCGCCCAAGGGGAAAATCGGATTACTGCAATGGTGGGCGATCGATCGGATTGGTGTATTTCTCGCCAGCGGACTTGGGGCGTTCCCATTCCCGTATTCTACGACGAAGAAACCAACGAACCGCTGCTGAATCAAGAAACGATCGCCCATGTCCAAGCCCTTTTTGCCGAGAAGGGTTCGGATGCTTGGTGGGAATTGTCGATCGCCGAATTGCTGCCGGAATCTTACCGCAATAACGGCCGCACTTACCGCAAGGGAACCGACACGATGGATGTGTGGTTTGACTCGGGTTCTTCCTGGGCCGCAGTTGCCAAAGGTCGATCGGAATTAAACTATCCGGCTGATATCTATTTGGAAGGTTCAGACCAACACCGAGGCTGGTTTCAATCGAGCTTGCTGACCAGTGTAGCAACTAACGGCATTGCTCCTTACAAAACAGTTTTGACTCACGGTTTTGTGCTCGATGAAAAAGGCCGCAAGATGAGCAAATCTGAAGGAAATGTCGTCGATCCGGCGACAGTAATTAAGGAATATGGAGCCGATGTTTTGCGGTTGTGGGTGTCTTCGGTAGACTACTCTGCCGATGTGCCATTGGGCAAAAACATTCTGAAACAGCAGTCGGATGTTTACCGCAAAATTCGCAACACAGCTAAGTTTTTGCTGGGTAATTTGCACGACTTCGACCCGGCAAAAGATGCCGTTGCTTACGAGGAATTGCCGGAACTCGACCGCTATATGCTGCACAGAATGGGCGAAGTTTTTGCGGAAGTTCAAGATGCTTTTGAAAGCTTCCAATTTTCCCGATTTTTCCAAACTGTGCAGAATTTCTGCACGGTGGATTTATCTAATTTTTACTTGGATATTGCCAAAGACCGACTTTACATCAGCGCGACAGATACCCTTCGCCGCCGCAGTTGTCAGACGGTGATTGCAATTGCTGTGGAGAATTTAGCAAGGGCGATCGCACCTGTTTTATGTCACATGGCTGAGGATATTTGGCAGTACCTTCCCTATCCGACTCCTTACAAGTCCGTGTTTGAAGCCGGCTGGGTGCAAATTGATGCTTCATGGCACAATCCAGAATTGGCTACTCGCTGGCAGTATTTGCGACAAGTGCGCGGCGAAGTTAACAAGGTTTTGGAAAAAGCCCGGATGGAAAAGGCGATCGGTTCTTCTTTGGAAGCTAAGGTTTTGCTGTATGTTCCCGATGTTGAAAAAAGAGAGCAATTGCAAGCTTTGAATCCCAGCAGCGAAGGATTGGTGGATTATGTGCGATCGCAAAATTCAGTCATCGAGTTAGCCGCAGAGGAGAAAGCAAAAGCAGCACAAGATAAACAGGAAGAACAAGCGGCCAAAGTTGCCAAAGTCTTGACAGAAAACACAGTTTATGTTGAGGCGGAAACGATCGCAGAAAAGGACGATCGATCTTCTCAGATAGTAGAGTATTCTGTCCCTGAACTGTCGGCTTCAGATTCGCAGCCAATCTTAGATCAAGCTGCCGAGTTTTTAGCTAATTTGCCTGAATACGCGGGCAACTTTTTTACAGAATACCAACAAGCGCTGGTAACACTTGGGCTGTTAGCCTCTGTGTTAGTAACGGGCAGAGTAACGCTGGCGATTTTGGATACGATGAATCAGATTCCGATGTTGGGAGGCTTCTTTGAAGTCATCGGCATCTTATTTACAATCTGGTTTGCTTTCCGTCACTTGCTGTTTGCCGCCAACCGTCAAAAAATTGCCGAACAAATTGATTTCCTGACAGCAGATGTGGTGGGCCGCAGTACAGCGCTTGTACTTGCAGAAACAAAGGCGATCGTCCTCGCACCGGCATTAGATACAGCGCTTGTGCTTGTAGAAACACAGCCGATCGCACAAACAGCCCCAGCCGAAAAAGTGTTTGTCGAAACACCCCAAATCCCGCAAGCAGAATTAGTTGCGATCGAACCCAAACCAGAAATTCCTGCTTCCATAGCTGTAACGCACGATTCTACAATGACCGGCAACGGTGTAGACGAACTGCGGTATTTGTTCATTACTTCGGAAGTGGAACTGGTAGAATCGAATGCAATCCTGCAGGAATTGCCGTACAGTTATCAGTCTCCAGAGTTGGCGATTGGTGTAGTCAAAGCAGACGGCCAAAAGTGCGATCGTTGCTGGAACTACTCTACTCACGTCGGAGAGTCGATCGAACATCCGCTAATTTGCGAACGCTGCGTTTCAGCAGTAGACCACAAATTCTAACCGTATGATGTAAACCGCACACCGCTGTAACTGTCATTGCGAGCTATACGCGAAGCAATTGCAGACTCCGTGATTGCTTCACTATCTACTCGTTACCAGGCAGGAGCCTGGTAACGCAGATCCGGAGGCTCTGCCTCCATCTTCCCAGCCGAGGCAGAGCCTCGCTTATATGGGTTCCAAGGCTCTGCCTTGGAACCAGTTAAATCAATCAAACAATGAGTGGGATGGGCTTTGAGCAGCGTCCCGAATATGCTATTTCTTAAAAAAACGGCAGACGATTTCACCAGGGTTGTTTTGTCCAAACGCCAAAACTGTTCCATCTTTCTTAACTGTAGTGCGATCGCGGCAATTGTAGACTTCCAGAGGCTGTTTCACTCCATCAACACTCAGAATTACCCTGTATTCCCAATAATTTTTTGCACTGCGTTTGATATCGACAATGCAAATCTCGCTTCCTTGATAATTGCGGCATACAGAGGCGTCAGCAGGAAGCGCCACCCAGAAAAAAAATATTAATAACAAAAAGTAGCAAACACATTTCATCATCAGCCAAATTACTAAGTCCTATCTTACGTTTTTTGATAATCAACTGACAGTATTTTGCAAGCGACTTAGCAATTGGGCGCGCCCTCAAGTCGCGACCTCATAAGATAGCTGAACCATACCAGAACTGTATGTCTGACATCCAGTTAACTGCAAAGGTGTAGTATTTATGGGATTAACAAATAAAGGGATTCCCTCGCCTAAAATAATCGGGTGCACCGAGAGAATTAGCTCGTTAACAAAATTTTTATTCAGGAAATCGCGAATCAGCAGAGAACCTCCCACCAACCAAATATTCTTGCCCTCACGCAAGCGCAAATCATTGACAAAACTCTCTAAATCTGTTACCACTTCGACATCAGAAGTGGCTTGAAAATCTAGATTTTTTGTAAAAACATAACTCTTTTTTTCCTGGTACGGGTACTCGCCAAAAGTTAGAACTTGTTCGTAAGTTTTTCGACCCATGAGAACCGTATCGATGCTATCTAAGAATTTACTATAACCGTAATTTTGGTCTGTAAACAGCCAGTCAATATCGCCGTTCGATCTGGCGATATAACCGTCCAGACTAGATGCAATGAATAGTACAATTTTACGCATGGCAACACCGAGGTTTGTGGACTGATTGGGGTGATCATCGCCCCAATCATTTTAATTTTAAATGATTTAGCGTCCTGACGGTAGCTTGAGTTCGATACCCAGCTTTTGACCGACATCGATCGCCGTATTAGCAAAATCAGTCATGCCTGCGATCGGAATTGCGATCGCAGTACCCGCCGCTAAAAGACCTGTTAAGCTTTTCTTTAATCTGGTTTTATTCCATTGGCTTTCCGGTTTCTTAATTTCCGCTTCGACATCTTCAATATCGATAATTATCCCCTCGCGGATGTCTTCGGGAAACTGCGTCGCGGTTTCACGCATTGATGAGATTAATTGGAGAATTTCCGCAGTATTGGCATTATTGATTTGCTTGAATTCATTATTGCTAACTTGCGCGTTGTCGCTGCCTATAACACCGGACATCGGGCCATTGAAGTTGTTGGTTTTGGAAGAGTTTTCAGTCATAACTTTTGCTTCGGCTGTAATATTAGTGGGTTTGCTAGCGAGTCGTTTAGCGATATCTACAAGGTCGTCATATTCTCTTCCGTATTTTTCATCGCCCATTTGGTTTCTGCGCCGAATTTCGATCGACTCATAACCATCCAGCAACTGTCGCAAATCCAGCCAGAGTTTAAGTTTGCCGACCAAATATTTATTCTGGCCCTCAGACTCGTGTCCCAGCAGTTCCTCGTAATCCAGCGGGTTAGCATCGGGATAACCCGGAACCGGCACCCATTGACTGATTTCCAGATTCGCAAAAGAGTTGTGGATTGTGCTAAACGTATCGCGGATCATGCTGAGAAAAGAGCGCCGCGTCGATTCCCGCCCGCTAACAGCAATAAAGATTTTCTCATCTTCCGGGTCAGATTTAATCCGGGCGATGTTGTACACCTCAGCGCCTTCCCTGTACTCCAGCATAACCCCCGTGCGCCAGTGGGTGCGGTTGTGGATTTTCTCGTGCATGAGGACGATGAAACGCGAGAGAATGCTGTCGGGGAGGATGCGGTAGTGATATTGAAATTCCAGGGTTTCGCCTTCGAGTTCGGTATTTTCCGGTTCTTCTTTGGGCAAAATGCCGGGGATGAGGAAAGTCGGCGCGGGACAATGGCTGACGGGGAAGCAGAGTTCAAATTCCTCCATCAACCCAGTGAGGCAGTGGTAGCGGCGGCTGGGATATTTATTTGAGTCGAGGATGCGGCTGAGGTCGGCGTAGGTGAGAATGCCTTTGGTTTTGACTTTGAGTGCGTCGTCGCTGAGGAGGGCATAGATGCCTTCAGTCACCCAGTGGGGATTGAGGATGTTGGTGGATTGCAGGATCGGGTGTTCGCGGAAGTTGAGGACAATGCCCAGGTTGTGCAGCAGTCCGATGAGTTGGGTTTGGTCGGTTTCTTCAAAGATGTTTTCTTTGGCGCAGATGGTGGCGTATTCGCTGATGCTGATGATGTCTTTGTCCAGGTTTTCCAGGCGCTGCTTGACTTGGAACCAGCTTAGCGGCAAAAGATCGTAGACTTCTTTGAGTTGGGAGATTTCGGTGTGGATGGCGCTGCGGAGTTCCTCGATGCCGGTTCCGCTTTGGCAGGAGGTTTCGAGAATCGCTTTGATGTTGGGATATTTGTCGCGCAAGGCTTTGCGGTTGAGATCCAGGGGTTGTTCGTCGCATTTGTTGCCGACGAGGATGACGGGGGAGGCGTCGCCGAAGCTTTCGATCAGTTTCAGCCAGTATTCTAGGCGGTTTTCGTCTTCGCTGGTGCGGCAGTTGCACACGAGGAGGTAGAGGCTGCGTTTGGTAAGGAAAAATTGGTGGGTGGCGTGGTAGATTTCTTGTCCGCCGAAGTCCCAGACGTTGAGTTTGACCTGTTTGGTGTTAACTGTAATTTTCCAGTCTGTGATGTTGAGTCCGTCTGTTTGGGGCTCGTTGGGGTTGTATTTGTTGTGGATGAGGCGGTTGATCAGGCAGGTTTTGCCGACGCTGCCTTGCCCGACGAGGAGGACTTTGGCTTCGTTGAGGGGGCGGACTTCGCCGCTGCGGAGTTGGCGCAGGTAGTTGAAAATGGCGGCGGGAGTACCGGGGGCTTCGTTCCACTTAGGGGGCCCTAGAACTTCTGGAGAAATGGGCAGGGGATTGTCGCGGAGGTCGAGTTTTTCAAGTTTTGCTAGTGTTTCTAAGCATTCCGGAATCTTTTCAATCTGATTGTTTCTGAGGTTAAGCTGTGTCAGATTGGACAGTTGGCCGATCGCATCTGGGATTTGTGTAATTTGATTCTCAATGAGTTCAAGGTATGTCAGATTCGACAGTTGCCCGATCGCTTCGGGAATTTCTGTAATCTGATTGCCACTGAAATAAAGCAATGTCAGATTCGACAGTTGGCCGATCGCATCTGGGATTTGGGTAATCTGATTTTTCCAGAGGTAAAGGTGTGTCAGATGGGACAGTTGGCCGATCGCCTCTGGGATTTGGGTAATTTGATTGTCACTGAGGTCAAGCCATTTCAGATTCGACAGTTGGGCGATCGCATCTGGGATTTGGGTAATTTGATTGTCAATGAGGTCAAGGTATGTCAGATTCGACAGTTGCCCGATCGCATCTGGGATTTGGGTAATCTGATTGCTATTGAGGTCAAGGTATGTCAGATTCGACAGTTTGCCGATCGCATCTGGGATTTGGGTAATCTGATTGCTACTGAGGTCAAGCTGTGTCAGATTCGACAGTTGCCCGATCGCATCTGGGATGGAAGTAATCTGATTCCCACGGAGGTCAAGCTGTGTCAGATTCGATAGTTGCCCGAGCGCATCTGGGATGGAGGTAATCTGATTCCAACGGAGGTCAAGCTGTGTCATATTCGACAGTTGCCCTATCGCATCTGGGATGGAGGTAATCTGATTGAAACTGAGGTCAAGCCCTGTCAGATTCGACAGTTGCCCTATCGCATCTGGGATGGAGGTAATCTGATTGAAACTGAGGTCAAGCTGTGTCAGATTCGACACTTGCCCTATCGCATCTGGGATGGAGGTAATCTGATTGCCTCTGAGGACCAGCCATGTCAAATTTGATAGTTTGCCGATCGCATCTGGGATTTGTATAATCTGATTGCCACTGAGGTCAAGCTGTGTCAGATTTGACAGTTGCCCGATCGCCTCTGGAAGTTCTGTTAAACCAATACTGATTAAATTTAAACTCTTTAATTGCTTCATTTCCAGCAGCAATTCTGGTATCGTTCCGAATGGATTGCCACTGAGGTCGATCGATCGCAAATTTCCCAGAGATCGCACTTCCTCCGGCAGTGCGCTTAATTGATTCGTAATCGGCTGCGGAGTCCATTTACCACCAACACTGCTCGATTGATATACCTTCCCCAAAACCAGAGTCTCAAGCTGCGTACACTTGCCAATCTCCGGCGGCAATTCCTCCAAGTCCAACCCCGACAAATCCAGTTCCGTCAATTTTTCCTCGGCTGCTTGGTCAATTCGCCGCACTGCTTCCTCTCGCGTCATGCCCTTTCTCTCTCGGTAGGATTCATTTTATTGTGACAGGAATTTTTGGTTGGTGGGAGGGGGAATTAGGACACGGCAGTGACCAAGGTGTGACAACATAAGCTGTCAGTCCACCGAGCCTTCTCGCCCACCCGACAGTCCGCCAGGGAATGAATTCCCTGTCTAATAGCGAAAGTCCTCTCAAAGAGGACTAATGAGTTCTTCAGTCGTCTTCAGACGACTTTCGCTTTGAGGCAGGGGTTTCAACCCCTGCCGGACTGCTGGACTATTGGTTGTACCTGGTTGTTGACACCAAGGATCATTGCCATGTCCAACTTTGCCTACGCATCACAACCCGTAGAAACCGGGTTTTTTCCCTTTTCTACGGCTGTCACCAAATATTCTCGCAAAAATCCGGTTTCTGGCCTACGCATCAGTCCTGTTTATGTTAATGGGAGATGGACGATCTGATCTTGGTATTCGTTATCAAACGAACCATCAACAATCACAATCAATTCCTCAATATTTTGCCCAATACTTAAATCCTGATTTAAAACGAAAATCCCTGGAATATGACCACCTTGAGCCAGATGATCTACCAAATGTACGGGCATTGACTTGCGATTGTTTGTCACCAAAATAAAGTTATGCTCCTCACACCACACCAAAATCTCCGGATCGAGAGTGCTTTTTGGGGGTGTACCAATTTCGCCCACGGCCCAAACTACTAAATCAGGGCGTTTTCGCCGAAGTTGTGTAGCATAAATGGGCGTAACATTCTCGTCCATTAAATATTTGAGCGCCATCGATCAAGCACCCTGGATAACAGATTGTCTTTCCCGTTCAGCTTTCAATTTTCGCAATCTTTCTGTCGCAGGATGGGGATTGGCTACTTGGATCTTTCGCTGCTGATGCGACCATTCCAACCAATCTTGCAAATATCTACTTACTGATTCTTGATTCTGTAAATAATACAAAATAGTCGTATAAACTTCTGCCAAAGTTAGAGATGGATAGAGTTGCTGAATTTCTTCTGGGGTGCGTTCCCGATAAAGATACTCATACAGTACCGTCTCAATCCCGATGCGATGTCCTTTAATGCGAATATCATCCGGTGCTAAGAAATCAAAATACTCATTCAGTCCCATATCTAAAATCCCTCTTTTAGCTATCTACTATTCTACTATTCGGTTTGATCGGAAACAATAATGCGATCGATTTGTTCGCAGTGGCGATCGTATTTTTTTTATTTAATGACGAGAAATACCGAAAGAAAGCGGGTTTCTCCGTTCTGCGTGTGATACCTGCTTACTAAAACTTTACCTAATCTAAATATAAACACATAATCAACCTCAATCTCATGTTTTTTACCAACTGATGACAAATGGTGATACGCTTGGGATAGGAAGTTATTTGTTTATGAACCAAATTAAACGTGTTGCCATAGTGGGAGGAACCCACGGAAACGAACTCACAGGAATTTACCTCGTGAAGAAATTCGATCGCGCGCCAGAGTTAATTGGGCGATCGACTTTTGAAACTATCACCCTGCTAGCCAATCCCAAAGCTTGCGAAATCGGGACACGCTACATCGATATCGACCTCAACCGCTGCTTTAGAAAGCAAGATTTAGAAAATCCCCATCTCTCCAGCTATGAAGCGCAGCGGGCAAAAGAAATCTACCGCATTTTTAGCTCAAAAAACACTCATCTGCCCAACTTAATTATCGATTTGCACAGCACCACATCCAACATGGGGCTAACATTGATTCTCGCCAGCCTTCATCCATTTAACCTGCAACTAGCAGCTTATTTAACCTCTGTGTATCCCCACCTCAAGGTACTCGCTTCTACAACCAAGAATCATGATAGTCCTTTGCTGCGATCGCTGTCCGAATTAGGCGGTACGCTGGAAGTTGGTGCAGTGCCGCAAGGGGTATTAGATGCGTCTTTATTTCAGCAAACTGAGCAAGTTGTCGGTACGATATTAGACGGCGTAGAAGCCTACAATCAAGGCACAATGCCTGCTGCAAAGAATCCCCTGACTATTTATCACACCATTGGGGCGATCGACTATCCCAGAAACGAGAACAGAGAAATTCAGGCAATGATTCATCCTCATCTGCAATTCAGAGATTATCAAGCCCTGAATCCCGGCGATCCGATGTTTTTAACCTTGGAGGGTGACTCGGTATTGTATGAAGGTAAATCAACCGTATAT
Source organism: Microcoleus sp. K1-B1 (assembly GCF_036704705.1). Taxonomy (NCBI): domain Bacteria; kingdom Bacillati; phylum Cyanobacteriota; class Cyanophyceae; order Oscillatoriales; family Microcoleaceae; genus Microcoleus; species Microcoleus sp. K1-B1. The sequence goes on from NZ_JAUBSH010000028.1 coordinate 46,264, forward strand.
CCAATTTTTATTAACGAGGCAGCTTACTACGAAAAAGGAATTGCTATGTGTTTTACCCAAAAGCAAATAGTCAGTCTTGAGTAGAAATTTAAAAATTATTCTTGAGAATTTTCAGGTGACAAAAACTCCTCTTTAGAAGCCGTAGTCAAAGAACGCAATTCCTTCCATATTTCCAAAGTAATAATACAGGTAATCAGCCACACCAAACCAGCCGTATAACCAGCAATAACATCGGTAGGCCAGTGAACTCCTAGATACAGCCGACTCAAACCAATAGCAGCAATTAAGACAACGGTCAAGCTGTAAATCGACCAGCGCTGCTTGGGAAAGCGTTCACCCAAAAAATATCCTAGCAAACCGTAAATAACCATTGAAATCATCGCGTGTCCGCTAGGAAAACTGTAAAATGTTACATTAACAACGCGCTCCCAAAGTTGAGGTCGATCGCGGGCAAAAAGTTTTTTTAACAGTAAATTTAAACCGATCGCTCCCCCAGCCGCGAGCGCAATAGTTGCACCTTCCGAGCGGTGATTGCGCGCTAGCAAAACAATACCCAAGCTCAGACAAATCACTAGCAGCAACTTCGGCTCGCCCAAAAAGGTAAAGCCCAGCATTACTCCATCGCGCAGCGGAGTGTGAAGGCTCCTGAGATATAGTAAAATAGATGTATCGAAAGCGTAACTTTGTTTTCCCAACACGTCTTCGGCAATGGTGGCAAATCCCCACATCCCCAAAGCAGCAACAGCAAGCCCGGCCAGCCGAATTATCGAAATGAGCGATCGAATTTTAGAACCCATTCTTGAATTAATTAAAATTTTAAAATTTCCAACTCAAAATAATACCACAACTATTGGAAACGAAAACCCCTTACCAATCGTCTAGATTCTTGAGCAACTCTATTCTGAATGATTAATTGATTTTTCACTACCCACCTCAGCTTTTACATCCAATCGGCGAATGACTATACTCTCCACAAAATACATTTCTGCAATTTTGTTGACCTTGGGGTTGACAAGTCTTTCTAGCTGTGATAATCAAACAGGAGTCAATGCGCCGATCGCCGAAGCAAACACGATCGCCCAGCGTCTCGTTTCGACCGCAGTCGCCCAAAAGCCCAACAACCCGCAATTCGGTCAGCCGATCGACTGTACCCTAGGCAAAGACTGTTTTGTATTGCTGTATTTCGATCGAGAACCCGGCCCCACCGCCGTCGATTTTGGCTGCGGGCGCCAAACCTACGACGGCCACGACGGCACAGACTTTGCCATTCCCGACGCCAAAGCAATGGCAAAAGGAGTGCCAGTTATTGCCTCCGCAGCAGGCAAAGTTTTGCGAGCACGAGATGGTGTGGTCGATCGGCGTTTACAAAACGAGACAGACAAAGCCAGCATCGCAGGCACAGAATGCGGCAACGGCATGGTAATCGACCACGGCGCAGGCTGGGAAGCCCAATATTGCCACCTCCGCAAAGGCAGCGTTGCCGTCAAACCGGGTACACAGGTAGAAAAAGGCACTGTTTTGGGCATGGTGGGAAACTCTGGGATGGCATCTTTCCCCCACGTACACGTAACTTTTCGCTATCAAGGCAAACCCGTAGATCCCTTTGTCGGGCCCGACGCGAAGGTAGGCTGCAACATCGCCCGCAATCCCATTTGGGACAAACCTCTAGACTATATTTCCACAGGTTTAATTCGGGCCGGTTTTGCCAATAAGCCACCCGATATCAACGCTGTCTGGGAAGGACAATTTTCCGAGACTCAACTCCCTGCAAACAGTCCAGCTTTGTTGTTTTGGGTGCAAAGTTACGGAGTGCTCAAGGGCGATCGCGAACAATACAAATTATTTGCACCCAACGGCACAACCATCGCCGATCAAACCAATGAAATTAAAGCCCCCAGCCGTACTTGGTTGGGTTATGTCGGCAAAAGAAACAGTACAAATTCTCCTCTGATTTCCGGAGTTTGGCGGGCCGAATACCGGTTGACGCGGGGCGATCGAGTTTTGACAGAAGTAAAGCGAGAAGTTGAGTTGCGTTAGTCCGTTGACGGTTGACGGTTGACGGTTGACGGTTGACGGTTGACTGTTCGCAGTATTTAATCCGTGTATCCGTGTCAAAATCACTCTCTTCCTTCTTCCAACTTCGGTCTTCCTGACCGAAAGCATCCAGGATACAAGCCCCCGGATTCATTCCGAAAGCAGACTCAGGACCCAGAAATAAAAAACCTGTATCTGAGAAACTTGCCCCCCGAATTTATCCGTGGGGTCAATGCTTCAATTCTTTAATCTAAAATCTCAAATCTAAAATCGATTGACCTCCGTTACATCCGTTAAATCCGTCGAGCGAATCCGTTGCCGAACTTCCTTCTTCCTTCCGAAGATTATTTCAGCAGCCAGCCAAATAATTCTCCGACACTCAACCGCAGTTCGTTAGCGAAGGACGGCACAGGTAGCAGCATTTCTGGTTCATCAAATACTGCTGTCTGTTGCTGGGGAACATAAACAAAAACGCATTGTTCGTCGGGATCGATCAGCCAGCCCATTTGAGTTTGATGATTTAAGCAGTGCAGAATATTTTTAGTAACTTTAGTTTGACTTTGTTCTGGCGACAAAATCTCAATTGTCCAATCAGGAGCTATGGGAAAGACATTAGCAATTTCGCCGTTATCATCGGCGGGAATTCTGTTCCAGACAAATACTGAAACATCAGGAACTGTTGACCTGCCACCAAAGGTACACCGGAGTTCTGGAAATGCTCGTGCAACTTTTTTGGGTTTTAATATAGCGTTAATGAAAATAATTAGTTCGCATTGAGTCGCACTGTGTTTTCCTTGGGGCATGGGCTTCTGAATAATTTGATTGTCAATGTATTCGCTGGCCGGTTTGGTTTCGGGTAGTTGGAGAAACTCTTCTAAAGTTAAGGATTTTAATCTTGTTTGTACCATTTTAAGTCCTCCTCTAATGAAGTAGATCTTTGAGCAGCAGTCTAGTCTAAGGCAAATTGTTCCAAGCTTGAGCCACAATGTCGCTCAGCCATAGCCTCTGAGCAAAATCGAGCAGATTGTCATCGGCGAGTACCTCAGCCTTCAATTCATCCAAAGACTGAGATCGCGATCGAGCTATTTGAATCACACCCGCGATCGCCGACGCCACCAATTCTTCATTCAGCGGCTGCTGTCGCAAAGCAATCATTTCTTGAGGATTCGTAGGAATGGGATAATTCATAGAAGTGCATACCGAAAGGAGTAGATATTCAGCCAGTGCGGGCCAACCGAGAGCAAGAGCGATCGAAAACCTAAAAATCTGAGAACATTGTAAACTTATTTAAAACTCAATAAGTATTCGGGAGTATAGCCTACTTTGCTCCCTTGTCAACTCCCCCATCTTTATTAATTTATTCAGAATTGAGAGCCTAATCATGCAAGAAATTCTTTATCTAGAAGTCCCGACACCGGATACAGCAGCCGTCTGCACTTGGTTGCAGCACGAATTCGATCCCGGAATCGGAGAAAAAATTATTACTGCTGACGGCTTTCGCCTGCTTTCACCAGCCACAACAGCCGAGGTTCTCAAGCCTGGAACTCAAAATGCCAATCCCAAACCCCCTTTCGCTGACCCCAATTCAGGAAACCCAAATTGGCGATCGACAGAACTTTCCACTTTTGTCTGGTCATTGCAACGCACCACTTATTTAAAAGTCTTTCGTCTAGAAGAGGCGCCTGCTGGAGAAAGAAAGTTCCTGGAAGCTCTGAATCTTGCTGTGAGAAACAAGTTTCCCGATCGCTACCGGGAACCCCCTGTCATAGACCTCTCCAAACAGTCAATTTTTGAGGCTCTTGCCCCCTATTACCCCTTGACCGTCAAATACTTCCAAAAAATGCCTCAAGGCGAATACGACCTCAAGCGCGTCTACTGGTGGGAACAGCGTTGGCGCGAAGGCACTCGCAATCCTCAAACGCCAAAACAAGTTGTGTTTTTGAAGGAAGAGGGAACAGGGAAGAAGGAAGAAGGAAGAGGGAAGAGGGAAGAAGGAAGAGGGAAGAAGCAAGAAGACACGATTTCGGTGTCTGATTCTGGCGATACTTTTTACGACTTAATTTATATTGGCGGGGCCTTGGGAGTGATTCACGCCGCAGTCATGGCGAGATTGGGCTACCGGGTGCTGCTAGTTGAACGAATGCCTTTCGGGCGAATGAATCGCGAGTGGAATATTTCGCGGGATGAAATTCAAAGCTTAATTGATTTGGGTTTATTTACTGCTGCAGAAATAGAAACTTTGATTGCCAGAGAATACAAAGATGGCTACAACAAGTTTTTTGATGCTAACAATCCGCCCGTGGCTCAAGCACCAGTTCTGCACACACCAAAGGTACTCAATGTAGCTTTGGACGGGGAGAAATTGCTAAATTTAGCGGGAGTTAAGCTAACAGAAGCTGGTGGAGAAATTTGGGACGAAACTGACTTTGTTAGAGCCGATGTTGCAGCGGAAAAAGTAGTAGTTCAGGGCCGCCACTTGCCGACAAAAGCCGATCGCACTGCATTAGGACGGCTGCTGGTGGATGCAATGGGTTCGGCTTCTCCCATCGCTTGGCAATTGAACGAAGGGCGGACTTTTGATAGCGTTTGTCCGACAGTGGGAGCAGTCATCGACGGAGGATTTGAGCCGGGAGTATGGGATTCCGAGTACGGGGATGTACTCCACACTCACGGGGACGTTTCCCGCGGACGCCAGCTCATTTGGGAGTTGTTTCCTGGCGCCGGCACAGAACTGACAGTTTATCTATTTCACTACCACCAAGTACATCCAGAGAACCCCGGTTCTTTGCTGGAAATGTACGAGGATTTTTTCGCAATTTTGCCGGAATACCGTCGCTGCGATGTCGATAAATTGGTGTGGAAAAAACCGACCTTTGGTTATATTCCGGGGCATTTTAGCAGCAACAGCGGTGATCGCTCCGTGGCGATCGATCGCCTAGTCTCGATCGGCGACGCAGCATCTCTGCAATCTCCCCTCGTTTTCACAGGCTTCGGCTCCCTCGTCCGCAATCTTTTCCGCTTAACAGACCTGTTGGATACAGCTTTAAAGCACAATTTGTTGACGGCAAATCACTTAAACCAAATTCGCGCCTACCAGAGCAATGTTTCAGTAACTTGGCTATTTTCTAAAGGCATGATGGTTCCTACCGGAAGCAGTTTGCCACCCCAAAGAATTAATTCAATTCTCAATACCTTTTTCGGTATTTTGGCCGCACAAAAACTCGCTGTAGCCGAAACTTTTATTAAAGACAGAACCGACTGGCTAACTTTCAATCGACTGGCGATCGAAGCAGCAGGGAAAAACCCTTCTCTCCTCTTGTGGATTTTAGATTTTGTCACCTTGGGGGATATTTGGCGCTGGCTGGGAAGTTACTTGAATTTTACTCTGCTGGCTTTGGCCAGTTTGCTGTTCGGATGGCTTCCCAGCTTCGCCCGCAGGGTACAGCCTTGGTTGGAACCCCGGTATCCGGCTGTTTGGCTGTGGCTGTTGGCTACCAGCTATGCTCTCACCTACGGCATGGGAAAGGGGAGAAAAGAGTGTTGAGTTTTGAGTGTGGACTCAAAACTAGCAACTCTCATATCCAATCCGTTAGCATCGGAATAGTAAATTGGAGTTCACTGTTGACTGTTCACTGTTGACTGTTTACTGTCAACCGTCAACCGTCAACATCATTCCGGTGTTACCGGAAATGATATCAGTTCGCTATCGAAAACTCGGCAATTCAATTTCAGCTAGCGATCGACGTTTTTTAGAAGCCCGCAGCGGACTGGCAATCAAGCTCAGCCAGTCTGGTTGGGCGACTGCTGTAGGTTTTGCCAGACTCGATCGCACTTCTTGAATGCCAAAGGTTTCAACAGAGTTCAAAATTTGAAAAGCCCTAGCCAATTCTTGGGCCTCCACTTTGGTAGCAGTTTCGGGTTCAGACTCAGCCATCGGCAGTTCAGGTTCCGCAACCGGTTCGGCCGAGTCTGTTGCCGGCTCATCAGGTTGGTAGGTTTCGCTCTTCTGTAATTGAATGCCGGATACTTCGGCTAATTTGTTGAGTTCCAGATTGGTGGCTGGGACTTCAGGCTCGATCGCCTCAACAGCAGCGGCAACCTCTGGAAGCTCTTCTGATTCCGACCAAGGTTGGACAGGGGAAGCGTTGAAGGCTGGCGGCACCGGCATCTGAGAGCTTTTGACCGCCGCGAGCAAAGATTCTAATTGTGCGCTGGCGGTGTCCAGATTATTGTCAGGCGGCTCGATCTTCGGCGACTTTACCTGCGGTCTGTCCAAACTTCTTTCCAAGGCAGCTTTGAATTGCAGAGTGTGGCGCTGCTGGCGGTGCAAGCGAGCTCGCAATTCCCTGCAAATATTTTCTGTGGCTACTAACTGGTGTAACTGTTCGTTGTAGCGCTGCACAGTAGACGCACATTCTCGCTCAACAGTCGCTAGCCTGAGTTGGCTGGTTGCCAACTGATTTCTTAAACTTTCGACTAAAATTTCTTGACTTTGGAGGGTTTGATGGGAAACTTCCACTTTGCCAAACAGCCGCGTCAATTGTTCTTGAGCATTTTCGAGTTCTGCAGTCCGCTGTTCTAGCAAAGTTTCGCGATTCTGCAAGGTTTTTTGGGACTCTTCCAGAGCTGTTTCTAGCTGGGCGATGCGCTGCAAAAGGTCGCGGTTGCATTCGTGCAGCGCTTGCATAAGGGTGACTGGGGTCGATCCTTTGCCCTTGGCCTGTTCGGCATTCCCAAGCATATTTTTTAGATTGTCTGAAATCGGGGGCGATCCCGCCTCCGCCGGCTGTGTCGGAGATTGCGAATTTTTTGTTTCCGGTTTTGTGGGAATTGCATCTACGCTGATGGCGTTGGGAAAATCTACTGTTTGCCAGTCTTCTTCTGGCTGTTGGGGAACCGTTGCGGGAGTGTCTGTTGCATCGGGGGCGATCGGCTCAAAACCCCCAGTAGCAGCAAAATCTGAATGAAATGGTTCGGTATCGGATGGAACAGCAGGGTGCGGTTGGTGCTGATGGGCTCGAAGATCAGCTTCTGACATGGCTTTTTATCCCAATACTCACAGGGTCTCAGATACAGTCTATCCTTAGAGATTCTACAGAAGGAAGCCCCTAATTGACACTCTTCGGGCTAAAGCCACGGAGATTCTTAAGACTTAAGTCTTAAATGCGCTGTCAAATCGCATCTACACGCTCGAAACAACTACTGGCACCAGAAGTATTGCTGTTGCGCTTACTTTTGTTTTTAGATTGCTTTCTGATTCCATCAATAATCCAGTTAGGTACGCTCAACGACTCACTATTACGTGTTTGGACAGGCTCGGCATTGCCGAGTAGCGATCCAACCCAGGAGTTTCACCTTATGAAATCGTTTCAACACGTAGATGGTTGTTCTTACTTGCCTGTCTAAATTCTCAACTTTAGCTTAGAATTTATTAGATCTTTTAACAAAGTTTTATAATTAAAGCCGTCCTAGAAAGACGGGGCTTCAAACCCAATTTTTTGGTGATAGTTTTGGCATTTTTCCGGTTTTTTGCGACCATAACCTCTGAATCGAGTGGCGCGATCGATCGAACTACAACCCGAACTCAAATTAAGGCGTAAGATGGGCCTGTGAGTTTTTCGCCCAGAGTCCTATCAAAATAATTTTTCCCGATATCTAACGCACTGTTTCGGTATCCCGGCGATCGCCTAAGCTTTAACAACTGCACAATGTTTGTCAATGATTGCTGGAACTTCTGCCGGTGCAATGCGGCTGTAGCGAGTTTTGTCCGGCATCACAACTATATTTGGGCCTGCTTTACACTGTTTGAGACATCCGGTTCCCTGTACTGTCACTTTGTCTTCTAAACCGCGCGCATTCAAAGCATTTTCTAAAGCTTTACAGACTCCTCCAGCGCCCCGCTTCAGGCACTCTGATTTTTGACATACTAATATTTTGGTTTGGGTTTTTGCCGGAGCTTTTACAGTTTTAGCTGCTGTGGGAGAGCTGACTTCGGTTTTAGCGATCGCGCGATCGTCCGATGTCAATACCGCAACAGGCCCATTGGTGGAGTCAAGGAGTTCGTGCGATCGGTCATTGTGACCCTGAGCCAGCTTGAGGCTACGAGCTTTAAGTTTTATTTTACCGTTTTTCAAGTTTAGTTCTTTCTCACCTGCAACTTGAACTCTCAACCCAGGTGTCAAAATAGGCGACAGAAATGCGCGCAATTCCTTGCAAAGTTTAACAAGATATTCTACTCCGCGATCGCTACTAATTCGCAAATATTTAAGTTTGCAGCCATCTTCAATAATCAGGCCGAGGATTTCTCCCTCTAAGTTGAATTCGGAAACTTGCTTGCCAGACTTATACATTGTTATAACTCCTTTAAATCCGTTACATCAGTTACATCTTCTACACTGCTCGTTGCCGAACTTCCTTCTACCTTTAGCCCCTTTGCCAGCAGTATTCCAGCCACTGCACCAGTTCGCATCGAGGGGCACTGACTTGCCTCAACACGCTCATTAACTGAGCCGCTTGTTTAACATTGTTGACTTTTGCCCGCAAAGGTTGGTCAACCGCACACCAGCAGGGAATTTCTAGTTCTTGCAAGCGTTTGTAAACTTGCCACCTATCTAGCCAACTAACTTGCACAATGTCACAAACTTCTAATTCTGGATCTGCTGGATTCATTTTTTAACAACAGTAATAATTTGCATTAATTTTTACCCTGAATGGTAGCGGGTAGAAGTTAAAAGCCAGATTTCAGCAGAGCATCAAAGATGATCAAAAGCCCTTCCTGAAAAATTCTGCCTTTTGCCTTCTGCCTTCTGCCTTCAGAAGGTTCGCCCCACTTTCAGGAAGCGTTCAGAACGAGGATCTTGTTCCAGCATAACCCAACTGCTAATAATTCTCAATAGGTTTACAAAAAAAATTTCCTACTCTACAAAATCTTCCACTATCGAGGCAGACACTGCTTGACGGGTAAATTTACGGTGCTAGACTGACTCTATTGGCAACAAAACTGCCTATTGAGAGGAGAACACACATGGCTGAGACTCAGAGTGCATTGAGACCGTTTGGGCACATAGCCGAAAACCCAGTTCTACTGGAACATTCAGTCACAGCACCGATTTGTGAAGGGATGAACGCGCTGCTGGCCAGTTTTCAGGCTCTATACCTGCAATATCAAAAACATCATTTTGTGGTGGAAGGGGCAGAATTTTACTCCTTGCACAAATTCTTTGAAGAAAGCTACGGAGAAGCTCAAGATAGCGTCCACGAGTTGGGCGAACGGTTAAACGGGTTGGGTGGCATACCAGCAGCGGGTTTTAGCAAGTTAGCTGAGTTGTGCTGTTTCGAGCCGGAAGCAGACGGCGTGTATTCCTGTCGCCAAATGCTAGAACACGATTTGACAGCGGAACAAGCTATTATAGGTTTGCTGCGCCGTCAAGCAGGACAAGCAGAAAGTTTGGGCGATCGAGCTACGCGCTACCTCTACGAAAAAATCCTGCTAAAAACAGAAGAGCGGGCTTATCACATTTCCCACTTCCTCGCCCCCGATACCTTAGTGCAGTTGAACTTGAACTAACAATTCTTCTTCGTCTTCCTTAGCACACGTGGCACAGGCGTCTCGCCTGTGAATTTTGAGAAAAAAAGCGAGCAGTTTTGTGACTGCCCGCTTTTTTTATACAAAGTGCGTTTATCCGCCCAGAATTAAGGCGCTAAAGCGTTGCCCCGTAACAAGCTACCAATGGTTTTCGCAGTAATCTTCATCTGGATGAAAGGATTTGCTGGTACTACTGTCTTATACAAGTAGCTATCGAATGTGAGCTTCTGCACGTCGCGATCGGCACACATTTCCACAAAAGCTTCGCGAGTAGCGTCGGAACGGTAGAACACGCGCTGCAAAATGTCGAGAACTTTGTAAGTAATGCCGTAGGCTTTATCCCACCGCTTCAGGTAAATCTTAATTTCCTCTTCAGTCGGAATGCGCGCGCCTTTATTGGAAATCTCCACAATAGTTTCGGCGCACATCCGGCCAGACTTGGCAGCAAAATAGATACCTTCGCCGGAAGACTTGGTAACGTAACCTGCAGCGTCGCCTACGAGAGCAACTCGGCCGACAACCCGGCGGGGACGCGGATGTTCCGGAATTGGGTGAGCTTCCACTTTAATAATCTCACCGCCCATCAGTTTTTTGGCAGCGCGGGCGCGGACTCCTGCTTGCAGCTTTTTGATGCTGGCTTGATTGACTTTCATCGTGCCGGTACCGACGGCTACGTGGTCGTATTTGGGGAACACCCAAGCGTAGAAGTCGGTAGATACGTCGTCGCCGACGTACATTTCGGCTAAGTCTTCGTAGTAAGCCATTTTATCTTCTGGCAGGCGGATGCGCTCTTGGAAGGCGATCGCATAATTGTAATCACCAGCGTCGATCGCCTTTGCTACGCGGGAGTTAGCGCCGTCAGCCCCGATTACCAAATCCACCTTCAGAGTTTTCTGAATTCCCATTGCGCTGCCGTCGGAGTGGTCGGCATAGTGGAGAGTGTAGGGGTCTGTATTGTTGCCGGGAATTTCTAATTTGTGAACGGTGCCGTTAATCAATTTTGCACCCAACGAAGCTGCCCGATCGCGCAGGAAGCCGTCGAGCACTTCGCGGCGGCACATACCGATGTATTCATGTGCGTTTTCAATATTGATGTCCACCTCGACGTTGGAGGGGGAGATCATTTTCATTTTTCTGACTTGGCGGTCAATAATACTTTGCGGCAAGTCAAATTCGCTGACCATGCACAGGGGAATCGCCCCACCGCAGGGTTTGGCGTTGTCTAATTTACGCTCGAATAGGTATGTTTCGATGCCTGCTTTTACCAATGTTTCGGCGGCGGAAGAACCCGCAGGGCCTGAACCTACTACTGCAACCCTTAGTGTCAAAGCTTTTCTCTCCAGTTTTTTTCTATAGGCATTACTCAGGTGTGATGGTATCACGGAGTTTGGATGCGGTGGGGTGAAGCTGGGGAGATTTCAATGAAATGAAACAGAGCTTAACAGTTCGATACGAAAATCGGGTTTCGGGCGAGGGGTGCGATCGAATATCTTAAATCTTTCCGTGTAGATGAAGGTAGATGGACGGTGATGTGCGATCGAACATTTTGCCCTATTTTCTAAGAACAGGCTTTCCGGTCTGTTCCACAAAGAATGAATTTTCTGCTTGTGGGGAGTAGGGGTTGGGCATCTTGCCCGCCCTGATAGGAACAGGCTTTCGGGCCTGTTCCACAACAGATAAATTTTCTGCTTGTGGGGAGTAGGGGTTGGGCATCTTGCCCGCC